>CANFVX010000035.1 GCA_947450495.1 Gammaproteobacteria bacterium | reverse complement strand
CGTCGTGCGCGGCGATGTTGGTGGTGAAGAGGCCGAGGTCCAAATGCGGTTTGGCGAGTTTCATGGGCAGAGTCTCAATCTGGCAGGAGGTCGAGCGCGTGATTGTCGAGCGCCTGCAGCGCGCCACCAATCGTCATTTGCATCAACATCGCATCGCCGCGTTCCGTGCGCTTCACGATGAGGGTCGCCGCGATGGCCACCGCGATCACGGCGAAGCTGTAATGACGATAGTCGTTCATCAAATGGTCGAAGGAATAATCCTTCACGCCATTGGCGAGCAGTTCGGCGTGGTAGCCCTGCAGCAGCGCCCGCTCATTGGCCTGGCGAACTTCCCGGGATAAGGCGCCGCCCAGGAAGTAGGCGACGTCCATGCCGGTGCCGAGGAAGTTGCTGGTTTGCCAGTCGACCACCGCCACGCGCTCGCCGGTGGCGCTGAACATCATGTTGTCGGGCCGGAAATCATTATGCGAAAAGCATTTGGGGAACTGGCGGGGGCGGTTCCAGTAGGCGTGGTTGCGCACGTACTTGGCGCAGACGTCGGTCACTTCGGGTGAAAGCCAGCCCTGATAGTGCTTTTGAACGTGGTCCCAGCTCTGCTCAATAAGCGCCGTGGTGTAGAAGCCCTGGGCGCCCGGCGGCACATAGCACCAGTCGGCGGTGAGCAGCGATTCGTCGTTCCAGAACGCGGCATGCAGACGGGCGGCTTCGGAGAGTGCCGCTTGCGCTTCTGCGATAGTGCAGCCACGCATCTGATCGCCCTGCTTGGCCGGCGCCAGATCCTCCAGCAGCAGCACAAAATCATTGGTAACGGGATCGAGCTCCGCCACATATACCGACGGCGTGCGGATGCCGGCGCGATGACTGAGTTCCCGGTAGAACATGACTTCGGATTTATAGAAGCCCATCTCGCAGCCGGTCTTGCGGGCCACCTCGTTGGGCGAGCTGAATTTGCCGACCACGGTGCGCGGCGCGTCCGGCGGCGTCGGGCCCTCGTAGTGCAGGAAAAACCGGCGCGTTTCCCCGAGCTGGCCGGTGCCGACGCCCTCGCTTTCCAGGCGGGCGACGCGGGCGTCGATGCCCCGCGCGTGCAGGGCTTGGGTAATCCAGGCGGGCGTGACCCCCTCTGGCGTAACAATGGCCATCGGCGCTGACATGAACTGTGCTCCCCTCAAACCGGCACGCGGCGCGCGCGGCTTTTGTGATGAATTGCGCTGACGTCTGTCGCGTCAGTGGCGGAATCTTAAGCCGCGCGCCGCCCCTTCCGACAGGGGCACGGCGGTGGCCTTAAGCGGTTGGCGCTGCGCGCAGCATCTCGATATGCGGGATGCCGTCTTCGTCATACGGCGCGGTGACGGCCACAAAGCCCAGCGCGCCGTAAAACTGCGCCAGATACTGCTGCGCGCTGATGCGGATCGCCTGCCCCGGATAGCGCGTTTCCACCTGCGCGATCGCCTCGCGCATCAGCGCCCAGCCCACCCCGGTGCGCCGCACTTCCGGCGCGCTCACCACCCGCCCAATCGAAGGCTCCGCGTATTTGATGCCCGGCGGCACCACGCGGGCAGTGGCCACCAGCGCGCCGTTCAGGCGGCCTAAGCCGTGCCAGCAGAACGGGTCAACGCCGTCCGGATCCAGATAGGGACAGTCTTGCTCAACGATGAAAACCTGCCCGCGTAAGCGGAGAATGTCGTAGACCTGCTGGCCGCTGAGTTCATCGAACGCCAACCAGCGCCAATCGCATGTCGTCATCACAGTGCTTTCCAAAAAGACGGGAGGGCGCCGGCCGCAGCTTGCCCGGGCCTTACCCCGGCCGCAATATCAGCGCCGTGGCGCGCGGACAGCGGCCGGGATTCATCAGAACAAACAGGGGAGAAGCTTCATGCAATTCGGGATTGGCGTCAGCACGCACATCAACAATTGGGACATCATTCGCTACGCCGAGGAGCTTGGCTTCGACCGCGCCTGGGTAGGCGACTCGCAGATGATCTGGTCGGACTGCTACGCCACCATGGCGCTCGCCGCCCATCACACCAAGCGCATCAAACTCGGCACCGGCGTGTCGATTACCGGCACCCGCATTGCGCCGGTCACCGCGCATTCAATCGCCACCATCAACGCAATTGCGCCGGGTCGCACCTTCCTCGGCATCGGCACCGGCCACACCGCGATGCGGGTGATGGGTCAGGACCCGATGCGCGTTGGCGAATTCCGCGAATACCTGCGCGTGGTGCGCGCGCTGCTCGACGGCGAGGCGGTGGATTACACCTACAACGGCCAGACGCGCGAAATCCAGTTCCTGCATCGCGAGCGCGGCTTTATCGACATCGACAACCGCATTCCGATCTACGTGGCGGCCAACGGTCCGAAGGCGCTCGAAGCGACCGGCAAATACGGCGACGGCTGGATCACGGTGGGCGGCGAGCCTGAAGTGGTAGCGCCCAAGATGGCCGCGATTCAGGCCGGCGCCAGCAAGGCCGGGCGCACGCTCCCCGCCGACTTCCACACCGCGTTCATCGCCAGCAGCTGCGTGCTGCGGCCGGGCGACAAACTCACCGACGACCGCGTCATCGACGAGACCGGCAGCTGGGTCGCCTGCGAGCTGCATTTCTTCTACGAAGTGTGGAAAGACAACGGCTGTAACGACGCCATCATTCCGCCTTATTTCCGCGAGCTCTGGCCGGAATATCTGGCGCACGTGGAGAACATGAGCCTGCCGGAAGAGGCGCGGTTCCGGCAGATCCACGACGGTCATCTGGTGTATCTCAATCCGGCCGAACGGCGCTTCATCACGCCGGACGCCATCAAATCGAGCGCGCTGGTGGGCGAGCCGGATGAGCTCATCGAGCACATCAAGCGGCTCGAAGCAGGCGGCATCAAGGAGCTCGACCTGTGGCCGCCGATGGACTGCGAGCGCAAAGTGCTGCGGGACTTCGCGGAATACGTGATGCCGGCGTTTCGTTGAGCCTCGAGCCCTAAATCCGCAGCTGCACGCTGAGCCACAGCGTGCGGCCCGGGGCCGGAAATCCCACGGCGTCTTCGTAGTCGGCCGCGAGCAGGTTGCGTAACGAGAACGCCAAGGCCAGCGCCGAATTGGCCTGCCAGCGTAAGCCGGCATCGAGCAGCGCGTGCCCCGGCGCGCGAACGAGTCCGGTGGGGATGGCGCTGTCCTTGTACTCATCGTTGAAGGACAGCGCGAGGCTCGATTCCAGACTCGGGCTGGTCTGCCAGACCACTTCGGCCGCGCCCTGCCAGCGCGGACGCGCGCGGAGCGGCGTCGCACTCTCAATATCGAGCCAGCCGAGCGTGCCGCGTGCGAGCCAGCGGGCGGCGAATTCGCGTTCGATGCGGGTTTGTACGCCACGGGTGGCGACCTGCGCGCGGTTCACGTTGGTGAACAGAACGGGGTCGAAGTCGATCAAATCCCGATAGCGATGCTCAAACACTGCCGCACGCCAGTGCGTCGCGCCGCTGCCTTCGAGCCCGGCTTCCAGACTGCGCGCGCGCTCTGGCTTCAGCGCGGGGTTGGCGATCAGCGGATAGCCGAGCGCGTAGAGACTCGGCAACTTGAAGCCCGTGGCCACGCTCGCAAACAGCAACGGGCCGTCGTCCAGCGGCGTGAGTTCCAGGCGCGCCCGCCCGCTCCACTCGGCCGGTCCCTGATTGGGGACATCCACCCGTCCACCCACCGTGATCCCGAGCAGCGAGCCCGGACGGAAGCTCGCCTCCGCAAAGCCGCTCGCCATTTCCCGCGAGCGCTCGAAGTTGGCCGGCAGCCAGCCGCCGAAATCTATCGCGCCCTGATTCCGGCCCGCTTCATGGCCGTACTCGGCGCCGAGCGCGAAGGTGAGCGACTGAAACGGTTTGGCGAGCACATCGGCCAGCACGTTCAGGCGTTCCAGCCGGGTATCGGCGCGGATCGCGGGCACGCCCTGCAGCACGCCCGGGGCAATCGCGGGCGTCATCACCTCGGCGTTCTGCGCGCTCCAGCGCACGGCCAGATGCGGTTTCAGCGTGGTGGCGTCCACGGCCGAGAAATCGATGGCGGCCACGTTCATCTCGGTCTGGCGCGTTTCGCGTTCGCGATTCACCGCCAGCCTTGGGCCCCCACTGTCTTCCGGAAATTCCCGACGGTCGCTGCGGCTGCCCAGCACGAAGCTCGACACCTTGAGCACGCCCAGTTGGCGATCGACTTTGAGCACGCCGTACTGTCGCGCGAGATCGCCGCCGTCGGTAAGGCCGCCGCTGTCCGTGCCGCCGCCGCCGATGATAAGCCCCCCGTTGCCGGTGCCCACCGCCAGCGTGGCGTCGCCGCCAAAGCCGCCGGTGCTGTCCACCGACGTCGACAGCGTGGTGCTTTGTTCGTGCGGCGCGGCCTCACGCAGTTTCATTTGGACCACGCCGGACAAGGCATCCGCGCCCTGCGTCGCGGACAACACGCCGCTTGAGACTGCCACGCGCGACAGCACCGCCGGCGGCAGCTGCATGAAATCGAAGGCGCCGCCCTGTGAGTTGCCGGGATCGTTCAGGCGGACGCCGTCGAGCAGCACCAGCGCGTAGTTCGGCTCCCCGCCTTCGATGGACAGATAGCTCTGCCCGCCTTTGTTGAAGGCGCGCACGCCCGGCAGGCGATTGAGCGCGGGCAAGACGGTGGTGTCTGGCCAGCGATTGAGGCTGGCCTCGTCGACTTCGGCAACGCCGTCCGGCGCCGTGCGACTGGCGGTGACGAGGATTTCCTCGGCGTGCACCGGCAACTGCAGCGCGACCCCCACCAGCAGGCTCGTGAGTGCGGAACGACTTCTCTCAGGCAAACGGCAACTCCTCGCCGATGATGTTGAACGCAGCTTGCGGCCCGCGACTTGGCGCGCGCCTGATGTTGATCAGCTGCCGGCGCGGTTCACGCGGGATAGTTCGCTCCCGCCTGTCGCGGGAGAGGAATGCCTGTGGCCCGAATTTTGATTCTGCTGGTCGAGTGTTTGCTGGTGGGCGTGAGCGTGTTGGCGGCGGCGCCGTTGGCGAGTCGGGTGCGCCTGATCCCTCGCGCCCTACTGCATCTGCCGCAGATCGATTTCAGCTTCGCCGATACGCGGGTGGTAGCGCTGGCATTGATGGCCGGCGCGGCCTTGAGTCTGCTGGCTCTGCGGCTGCTCGCCGGCTGGGAGATTTTTGGCAGCCCCCGCCGCGCGGCGGCTGAACTTTATGCGCTGCTGGTCGGGATCGTCACGGCCACGCTCGGTTTGTTTCTACTCACCGCGATCAGCTTCAGCCCCGAGCTGCTGCTGCAGTCAACGCTCATCAGCTTCGCGCTGTTCGGCCTGTTCTACGTGGGCGTGGCGGGCTGGCGGTCCCGGCGATTCGCCACCGCTTTCACCCAGTTGATGACCGCCAGCCTGCGCCTGCTCCGTTCACCCCTCGTGTGGCTGGTGCTGGTGTTCGCGCTCTCGCCGGTGGCGGTGGCCAAACGCTTTACTACCGATCGCGATTTCGCCAACTGGGTCACGACGCTGCGGGTGGCGGCCAACGTGCACGCGGCCTATCCCTTCGCGCTGACGAACGCGCTGGGCGAGACCCGCTTCGTCACGCCAATCATGATGCAGTTCGCCCGCCACGATCCGAACACCCTTTATGTGCTGACGCGTGGCGGCGAACTGTGGCGCGCGGACTATCCGTCCGGTCAGCACGCCACGCAGTTGCTCAATCTCGCGCCCGGCGTGGGCTATGTGGAAATGGAAAACGGCGCGCTGGGCTTTGATCTCCATCCGGCGTTTGGCGTGGTAGGCCGGCCGGAAGCGGGCTATGTGTACATCTACTACACCGAATATCGTGCCGACGGTCAGACCAATCACCTCACGCGCTACAACCTGTCGCAGCCCGATCCGGCGCGACGCCTCGCCAGCGCGACGCCGCTGATTGCGCAGGAGCGCAACAACGACGGCTATCACAATGCGGGCTCGGTGGTGTTTGGGCCGGACGGTTTTTTGTATGTCTCGGTGGGCGAGGCCTCCGCGCCCGAATGCCATCAACGGCTGGATTGTCGTCTGGTGGGCGGCATTTTGCGGCTCGATGTGGACCAGCGCGGCGGCGAGATTTCACACCCGCCCAGCCGCCAACCGGCGCACGGTCGCACCGCGAACTACTTCATCCCGAACGATAACCCCTACGCCGGGCAAGCCGATCTGCTGGGTGAGTACTGGGCGCACGGGCTGCGCAATCCCTTCCGCATCAGTTTCGATCGCAAGACCGGCGAGCTGTGGGCGGGCGACGTGGGATCAACGGTGTGGGAAGAAGTGAACCGCATCGTGCCCGGCGGCAACTACCAATATCCCTGGCTGGAGGGCAAAACGCCGCAAAGCGGCTTTGAGCGTCCTAAGTCCCTGCAGGGCAGCGAGCAAGCCCCGGTGCTGTTCTATCACCACACGGCTTTTTTGCGCTCCGTGATTGGTGGCGCGGTCTATCGCGGCGAGCGTTGGCCGTCGCTCGCGGGGCAGTACCTGTTCATGGATAACTACTCCGGCGAAGTCATGAGTATGCCGGTCGATGCGCCGCCCTTGTCGGAACACTGGCAGACCATTGCGCGGAGTACTGAAGTGGCGCAGCGCGGCGTCACCGCGATGATTGAAGCGCCCGACGGTGCGCTGCTGATCTCCGTGATGGGCGACAACGACCACCCCACCGGCATGATCGCGAAGCTGGTGCCGACGGACGAGGCGCCGCTGCCGGTGGCCAGCGTGGCGCCGGCAGTGGCGGTCTCGGCCGCAGATGCGCGGCGTTTGTTTGGCGTGAACTGCGCGCGCTGCCACGGCGCTACCGGCAGGGGCGACGGTCCGGATGCGCAACGGCTGGGCGATTTTGTGCCCGACTTCACCAGTCCGGCGTTTCGTCGCTGGCGGACCGATGAGGAGTTGTTAACCGCCATCCGCGAAGGCGGCGCGGCAGTGGGGCGCGGGCCAATGATGCCGCCCTGGCAGGGTGTGCTGCGCGAGGCCGAAATCCTCGCGCTCAAAGACTATCTGCGCGCGCTACCCGCCGCGCCTTGAGTTCAGCGCGGCGAGTACCAACGACTAGCCGAGCTGGCCGAGCGCGCTCGCCAGACTCGCCACGGTGCGGTCTACCTGCTGGAGTTTGTCGAGGCCGAAGAGGCCAATGCGGAAGCTGCGGAAGTCCGCCGGCTCGTCGATCTGCAGGGGCACGCCGGCCGCGATTTGCATGCCGTGCGCCATAAATTTCTTGCCGTTCTGGATCTCGGCGTCGTCGGTATAGCTCACCACCACGCACGGGGCCTGAAAACCGGCGGCGGCGACGCTGGCAAAACCTTTGCTCTCCAGCAGGCCGCGCACCTTGCTGCCGAGGGTTTCCTGCGCGGTTTTAAGCGCATCGAACCCAATGACCTCGGCTTCCTCCATCATCTCCAGCAGGCGGCGCAGACCGTCGGTCGGCATGGTGGCGTGATAGGCGTGACCGCCACCTTCGTAGGTTTCCATGATCGACAGCCATTTGCGCAGGTCGCAGGCATAGCTGCTGCTGGTGGTGGAATCGATACGTTCGCGGGCGCGCTCGCCCAGCATCACCAGCCCCGCGCAGGGCGTGCTGCTCCAGCCTTTCTGCGGCGCGCTGATGAGCACGTCCACATGGCAGTCCTGCATGTCCACCCAGATGCAGCCGGAGGCAATGCAGTCCAGCACAAAAAGCCCGCCCACTTCACGCACCGCGGCACCCACCGCGCGGAGGTACTCCGGCGGCAGCAGCATGCCCGCCGAGGTTTCTACATGCGGGGCAAAGACCACCGCCGGTCGTTCAGCGCGAATCGCGGCGACGACTTCTTCAATCGGCGCGGGCGCGAAGGGCGCGCGGGTACCGCCCTCGCCCATCTGGCGGGCTTTCAGCACGGTGGCCGAGGCGGGGATATTTCCCATGTCGAAAATCTGCGTCCAGCGATAGCTGAACCAGCCGTTGCGAATCACCAGCACCTTCTGGCCGGTCGCGAACTGGCGCGCCACCGCTTCCATGCCGTAAGTCCCGCTGCCCGGCACCACCACCGCGCTTTGCGCGTGATACACCTGCTTCAGCACGCGCGAGATTTCTTTCATCACATGCTGGAAGTTGCGCGACATGTGGTTGAGCGCGCGGTCGGTATAGACCACCGAATACTCAAGAAGGCCGTTGGGATCGATGTCTTGATGGAGCGCGTTCATAACTCTGGCCTGCCGCAGGTTGGGGATGGGATGTCGGGCATTGTAGACCGCTGGTCAGGGCGTTGGCGGCAGGATTTTCACGAGGACGAGCGCGGGCAGAGAGGGGTCCACGGCGTTGGGGTACTCGGCGATCGCCTGCAGCCGTTGGGGGAGCCGCGACGCGGGATACAGCGACTCCGGATAGCTGGGCGACGCCAGCGCCATGAGCAAGGCGTAATCACAGGCGCTGGCCTGCAAGCGTGAGGCAAAGTCCGCTGCATTCGTGGCGATGGGCGGTGGCTGTTTTGCTACCCGACCGCCGAGCGCTGCCACCACCGCCGGCTTGATGGCCAGCACACAGGCAGATTCCGGGACGAGCGTGGGCAACGCGGCGAGCGCCCGATCCGCCGCGCGCAAAAAGCCTACGCCCAACAGCGCATCGTCCAGATTGGGTTCCTGCCAGTAGTTACTGCGGCGGTAGGGGGCGAGGTCGGGGGGAACCGGTACCGTCAGCCGACCGATAAAACTCGCCGTATCGCCCAGCGCGAACAGCAGCGGGAGCCACCAGAGTTGCCGCCACGGCAAGGTCTTGCGGCAGTCCCAGATGTCCCGCGCCGCCAGACAAATCTGCGCGATGGCGAGTCCGAGGTAGGGCATAAAAAGCCGCACCGTCTCCGCCGGATAGGGCCACACGACTACCAGCGCGACGTAGAGCAGTGCGTAGGTGCCGTCGAGATGTCCCTGCCTCATTCGCCAGCCGGCGGCCGCGATTGCGGTGAGACCAAACAGGCCGAGGATGAGTACCGCGCCCGGCCACGGTGCGTTACCGGCGATAGCGCTCGCCCAGCTGCCCGGCAGGTTGGTGAGATTTTCGAGCAGCGTCGGCAGGGTCTTGGCGCCGACATAGTGGGCGATGAATTCCGCGACATAGCGATGCTGGCTGTGCTGCTGGAGCGCGTTAACCAGCAGCGCGAGCCCGCCCGGCACGAGGGCAAGCCCCCATTCCCGGCGGCGCACACGCAGCCCAGTGATAGTCACGGCCAGCAGCAGCACCAGCCCGCACGAGCGCGTCAGCAGCGCGCCGGCGACGGTGAGGCCAAGCGCCAGCGCGCTTGCATAGTTCGGCGCCGCGCGGAGCTTAAGACCTAGTCCCAGCGCCAGCATCGTGAGCAGCAGGTAGAGCGGCTCGCTATGCAAGTCGAGCCCCTCACTGCGCACCACTTGCAGACACGCAAAAGTGAGCGGCACACCTGCCGCCGCCAGCCCATCCATACCTGCCCGCCGGGCAAACCACCACAGCGCGACGAACCCTGTCAGCAGCATGGTCACGGTGACCGTATGCGCGGCCTGCAAGGAGGCCGCCCCGCCGGCCCAGGCCAGCAGCAGCGGGTAGAGCGGCGGGTAGGTGCTGGCACGGGCAAAGTCCTGCGCCAGCGTTGAAGGAGGCTGCCAGGGCGACCAGCCCTGGGCGGTCAGCCAATAGGCCGCGTTATCCCCGCCGAAGTCGGGCAGTACCGTGCTGAGGCCGAGATAGCCGTAGCCCAGGACGACGACCCCCGCCAACAGCCAGCCAAGGGCCGCGGGAAGCTTGGGCACATAGGGGGTGTTCTGCAGCGACATTGGGGGACCTCGCAAAAAAAAGCCCCGCACAGAGGCGGGGCTTTCAAGCGCTAGTGGCGCGAGTGACGCTTAAAGCAGCGGCACCAGCAACAGCGCAACGATGTTGATGATTTTGATCAACGGGTTGACGGCCGGGCCGGCGGTGTCCTTGTACGGATCGCCGACGGTGTCGCCGGTCACCGCGGCTTTATGGGCGTCAGAGCCCTTGCCGCCGTGGTGGCCTTCTTCGATGTACTTCTTGGCGTTGTCCCAGGCACCGCCGCCGGTGCACATGGAAATCGCGACGAACAGACCCGTCACGATGGTGCCCATCAGCATGCCGCCGATGGCCATACGCGCGGCTTCCGCGCCCATCGCGGCCTTCATCACCAGCATCAGTACCACCGGCGTCAGCACCGGCAGGATCGAGGGGATGATCATTTCGCGAATCGCGGAGAGCGTCAGCAGGTCGACCGCGCGGCTGTAGTCCGGCTTGGCGGTGCCTTCCATGATGCCCTTGATTTCGCGGAACTGGCGGCGCACTTCAACCACCACCGAACCCGCCGCGCGACCCACCGCTTCCATCGCCATCGCGGCGAACAGGTAGGGGATGAGGCCGCCCACGAACAGACCGATGATGACGGCGGGATGACTGAGGCTGAACTCTACGCTCTTGCCGGCAGCTTCGAGGTTGTGGGTGAAGTCGGCAAACAGCACCAGCGCAGCCAGACCGGCCGAACCGATGGCATAGCCCTTGGTGACGGCCTTGGTGGTGTTACCCACCGCGTCCAGCGGGTCGGTGATATTGCGGATTTCCGGGCCGAGTTCCGCCATTTCGGCGATGCCGCCGGCGTTGTCGGTGATCGGGCCGTAGGCGTCGAGCGCGACGATGATGCCGGCCATCGAGAGCATCGAGGTGGCGGCGACGGCGATGCCATACAGCCCGTCGAGGGTGTAGGACGCCCAGATCGCGACACACACGAAGAGTACCGGCCAGGCGGTCGACTTCATGGACACCGCGATGCCCGCGATGATGTTGGTCGCATGCCCGGTCTCAGACGCGGCTGCCACGTACTTCACGGGCCCGAACTCGGTGCCGGTGTAGTACTCGGTAATCCACACCAGCGCGGCGGTCAGGCCGAGACCCACCAGCGCGCAGTAGAAGATGTGCAGCGTGTTCACGCCTTCAACGCCCGCGAACGCCCAGTTGGTCACCGGGTAGAACGCGACGGCGGCGATGCCGCCGGCCACGATCAGTCCCCGATACAGCGCGTTCATGATCTTGCCGCCCTCGGCGGCCTTCACGAACAGCGAACCGACCACCGAGGCGATGATCGACACGCCGCCCAGCACCAGCGGGTAGAGCACGGCCGCGTCGTTCTTCAGCAGCAGGCCGCCCAGCAGCATGGTCGCGATGATGGTCACGGCGTAAGTTTCGAACAGGTCCGCAGCCATGCCGGCGCAGTCGCCCACGTTGTCGCCCACGTTGTCGGCGATCACGGCGGGGTTACGCGGGTCATCTTCCGGAATCCCGGCTTCAACCTTGCCAACGAGGTCGGCACCGACGTCCGCACCCTTGGTGAAGATGCCGCCGCCCAGACGGGCAAAGATGGAAATGAGCGAGGAGCCGAAGGCGAGGCCCACCAGCGGGTGCAGGTTGACCATTTCACCGGCCGGCGTGTTGGACGCCAGATAGGCGTAAAAGCCGGTCACGCCGAGCAAGCCCAGACCCACCACCAGCATGCCGGTGATGGAGCCGCCGCGGAACGCCACCTGCAGCGCGGCGTTGAGACCTTTGCGGGCCGCTTCCGCGGTGCGCAGGTTGGAACGCACGGAAATGTTCATGCCGATGAAGCCGGCAGCACCCGAGAGTACCGCGCCAATCACGAAGCCGACGGCGGTGGTCACATCAAGCGCGACAGCCAGAACGACCGTCAGGATTACGCCCACGATGGCAATCGTCTTGTACTGGCGATTCAGATATGCCGACGCGCCCTGCTGGATGGCGAGGGCAATTTCCCGCATCCGCTCGTTGCCTTCTGGTTGGCTGAGAATCCAGCTGCGTGACCACAGCCCGTAGACGATCGCAAAGAGCGCACAGCCCAAAGCGACCATGAGTTGCACCGACATGATGAAGCTCCCCTTCTTTACTTTAGAACTTGAATGCCGGTCGTGCCGGCGATGATGGAACGCGGCCTTGTAGACCGCTGTTAACTCCCCAGACCGCGCGACTGCGGTGAGCCGGCAAGCCTTGCCGGCGACCTCAGAAGCGCAAAGTTCCTGTTAACCGACGGGATTCTACTGGCCAATTACTTGAGTGCAAACGATGAGGTGGTCAGACGCGGCACCGCGCGGTTCTGCAAACGCACGTATTGGGGCAGTCCGTTGTGGTAGGGCGGGTAGTCTTCGCCCTGAATCAGGGGCTGCAGATAGCGCCGCCCGGCCTCGGAAATCCCGAAACCGTCCTCGCTGATGAACTCCCGCGGCATCTTGCGTTCACGATTGGCCACTTCCGCCAGCGGCGCCTCGCCGAGCGTCCAGACGTAGGGTTCGTCGGACTGGCGCACGATGGTCGGCATGACGGCGTTGTGGCCGGCAAGCGCCAGCTCCACCGCCGCGCGACCCAGCGCATAAGCCTGCTCGACGTCGGTTTTGGACGCGATATGCCGGGCCGCGCGCTGCAGATAATCCGCAACCGCCCAGTGATATTTGAGTTTCAGCTCCTGTCGCAGCAGGTTGGCGATCACCGGTGCCACGCCGCCGAGCTGGGCATGGCCGAAGGCGTCTTTCAGTCCCTGATCGGCCAGAAACTGCCCGCTGGCGTCTTTCACGCCTTCGGAGACCACGATCGAGCAATAGCCGTGGGTCTCCACGAGTTCGGCGACGCGCGCCAGAAACGGCGCGGGTTCAAACACGAGTTCGGGAAACAGAATCACGATCGGCAGCGGACACTCGGCGTCGGAGGCAAGCCCGCCGGCGGCGGCAATCCAGCCCGCATGGCGGCCCATGACTTCCATCACGAAGACCTTGGTGGAAGTCTTGGCCATTGAGGCCACGTCAAAGCTCGCTTCGCGCATCGACACTGCGACATATTTTGCGACCGAGCCAAAGCCCGGACAGACGTCGGTGAAGGGCAGGTCGTTGTCGACCGTCTTCGGCACGTGGATGGCCTGAATCGGATACCCGAGCGTGGCGGCGAGTTGCGAGACCTTCAAACAGGTATCTGCCGAATCGCCGCCGCCGTTGTAGAAGAAGTACCCGATGTCGTGCGCGCGAAAGACTTCGATCAGACGTTCGTACTCGGCGCGATTCTGCTCGAGGCTTTTCAGTTTGTACCGGCAGGAGCCAAAGGCCCCCGAGGGGGTATGCCGCAGGGCGGCGATGTCGGCAGGCGTCTCCAGACTGGTGTCGATGAGGTCTTCGGTCAGGGCGCCGATGATGCCGTTGCGGCCTGCGAGCACCTTGCCGATGCGGTCAGGGTGCTGGCGGGCGGTTTCGATAACCCCGCAGGCGGAGGCGTTGATGACGGCGGTGACGCCGCCGGACTGGGCGTAAAACGCATTCTTTGGACTCATGACGGGGCTCCCGAAATCGGTGGCAGGGCAAGGCATCTTAAGACCCGTTGGGCGGGCCCTGAAAGTTTGCCTGAACTCCGGCGCCAGTAGCCTGTCCCACGCAAGAACCCCGGTCGCCGGGTCGTGACTTGCGGGGCCGCCCTGCTAGACTCCGGAGCCACATGAAAAAGCCACTGCTCAAGTCCGCTTCTGTGCATCGCCTGCGGGGCCTGTTGCTCGGCGCCTGCCTTGGCCTTGGTGGGGGGCTGGCCGCGCAGGCGCAGGATATTGAAGACCTGCCGGACATTGCGGATTCCGCGGGCGCCATCATCTCGCCGGAACAGGAGCGCCAACTCGGGCTCGCCACCATGCGCGAAATCCGCCGCCACGCGCCGCTGGTGACCGATGAGGAAGTGGAGGACTACATCCAGAAGCTTGGGATGGAGCTGGGCAAAAACTCGGGCTACACCGGCGACTTCACCTTCTTCGTTCTGCGCAGCAGCGTCATCAACGCGTTTGCCGTGCCGGGTGGCTATGTCGGCGTGCACTCCGGGCTGATCATCGGTTCCAAAAGCGAAAGCGAAGTGGCCTCGGTGCTGGCGCACGAAATCTCGCATATCACGCAGCGCCACGGCGCGCGGATGATAGAAGCGGCCAGCAATATGAGCATTCCCTCGATGGCCGCCTTCCTTGGCGCGATCCTGCTCGCCGCCATCGTGCCGCAGGCCGGCATTGGCGCCATCGCGGGCGTCGCGGCGGCCCAGCAGCAGTTCCAGATCGATTTCACACGCGCCAACGAAAAAGAGGCCGACCGCATCGGCATTGAACTGCTCAGCAAGTCCGGCTTCCGTACGGAGTCGATGGCGGACTTCTTCGAGCGTCTGCAGCTCGCCAGCCGCTACTCCGACCCCAGGATGATCCCCGAATTTCTGCGCACGCATCCGGTGACCGTCAACCGTATCGCCGAGGCGCGCGAACGTGCCGACCGCATGAATTCGCACGTCGTGCGTGAAGACAGCCTCGACTATCAGCTGATTTGGCAGAAGCTCAACGTGATGGAAATGAGCGATCCCGCGCAGGCCAAGCAGTTTTACGAAGCGGCCCTGCGCGAGCCCAACGCGCCCAATCAGATGGTGTTGCGCTATGGCTATGTGATGGCGTTGACGGAAGCCAGTGATTTCGCCCGCGCGCGGCAGGAACTCGCGCCCTTGCTCAAGGCGCAACCCAAGCTCACCGCCTTCCGCATGGCCGAGGCGCGCATTGAAGAGCGCGCGGGCAAGCTGCCGCTGGCGCTTGAGCTCTATCGCAAGCTGCATCTGGCCGACCCGGCCAGTCGCGCCGCCGCCTACGGCTACGTGAGCCTGTTGATTAATACCGGCAACGGCGACGAAGCGCGCCGGATGTTGCGTGGCTTCGGTGAGGCCGACAATCGCGAACCTCGCTTCTACAAGCTGCTGGCGCAGGCCGAACAGCAGCTCGGCGAACGCGCCAACTCCAACTACAACCTTGCCGAGTACTACCGCAGCGTGGGCGAGCTGGAGCTCGCCGCCGAGCAGCTCCGGCTGGCGCAGGTGGTGCCCGAATTAACCCACTACCAGCGTCTGCGCATCGATGCGCGCCTGGACGAAATCGAGAAAGACCTCACGCGACTTGATCGGGATCGCGCCAAGCTCAAAGAGCGCGAGGAACGTCGCCGCCGGACCTGATCGCGATCCGGGTGCGGTGGGCTCGCCACTGTGCCGGATCAGGATGCCACTCATCTCCGCTTGTTAGGGTTGCTCCTGCCCGGGCGAACGCTGCGCACGGGCGCAGGCGCCGGCACTCGTCACCCACGCGAAGCTGTCCGGAAGTCCCACTTCAAGGATGAGAAACAAAAATGACCCACGCCCAAAAACTCACGATGACCTGTGATGTCGCCGGCGCTGGCGCGCTGCTGCTCGCCGGCCTGATGCTGATCCTGCGCGATTCCGCTTTCGGGCAGGTGCCTGAAGCGCTGGCCTGGAACTGCTTTGGCCTTCTGTTTGGCCTGAGCCTCGGTGCCTTTGCCCTGGCCCGTCTGGTGCAGATCGCGCTGGTGTTGCGCGATACGCCGGACCTGCGCCGGCAACGGCTTGCGCATGAATTGCATGCCACGGAGAACAACGGGATGGCGCGCGCCTGAGATGGCCGCTTTTGGTTGCCGCGATCAATAGGCGAGGGGCCGAGCCTCGGGCAATAATGACCCCTCCTACTGACCGCGCGCGGCGATAGCCTTTGTTATCCGGCGGGCGTGGATGAGAGCCTTAGATGGAACCCAGCGATACGCCCGTCGACAAACGCTATGTCAGTCGTTTAACCCGCGAGACGCTTGCCCTCATTTTGGCGGGCGGTCGTGGCGACCGCTTGCAGGGCCTCACGCGGTGGCGCGCCAAACCGGCGGTGCCCTTCGGCGGCAAATTCCGCATCATCGATTTTCCGCTGTCCAACTGCGTGAATTCCGGCGTGCGCCGGATTGGCGTGTTGACGCAGTACAAGGCGCATTCGCTGTTGCGTCACCTGTATCGCGGCTGGGGTTTCTTGCGCAGCGAGCTCGATGAGTTCGTGGAAATCCTCCCGGCCTCGCAGCGGGTCGACAACGAGTGGTATGCCGGCACGGCGGACGCCGTCTATCAGAATCTGGATATCCTGCGCGCCCACGCGCCGACCTATGTGCTGGTGCTGGCCGGCGACCACATCTACAAGATGGATTACGGCCAGATGATCGCCTACCACTACGAACAGAAAGCCGACATGACCATCGGCTGCATTGAAGTGCCGGTGGCGGAGGCGTCGGCCTTCGGCGTGATGGGGGTGGATGAGCAGTTCCGGATCCGCGAATTCGCCGAGAAGCCGGCTCAGCCCAAGACCATGCCGGGCCGCGACGACGTGGCGCTGGCCTCGATGGGCATCTACGTTTTTAACACGCAGTTTTTGTACGAGCAGCTGATCAAGGACCGCGACATGCCGCGCTCAAGTCACGATTTCGGCAAGGACATCATTCCGTCCGTGATCGGCAAATATCGCGTGGTGGCCTATCCCTTCCACAATCCGGCCGACGACGGCAGCGCCTATTGGCGAGATGTGGGCACCGTCGACGCCTACTATCGCGCCAATATGGAAATGCTGTCCGTGGTGCCGCCGCTCAATCTCTACGATCGCGATTGGCCCATCTGGACCTATCAGGAGCAGGTGCCGCCGGCCAAGTTCGTGTTCAACGACGAAGGCCGGCGTGGCTTTGCGGTGGATTCGATGGTCTCGGGCGGCTGCATCGTGTCGGGCGCCCAGGTGACCAATTCACTGCTGTTTTCCAACGTTCGCATCGAGCACGGCAGTGAGATTCAAGACTGCGTGGTGCTACCGGAAGTGCGCATCGGCGCCGGCTGCCGGATCCGCCATGCGGTAGTCGATCGTGGCTGCGAGATCGAACCCGGCACCGATATCGGTTTCGATCTGGAGCGCGACCGCAAGCGCTTTTATGTGAGCCCCGAGGGCGTGGTGCTGGTCACGCCCGATGCGCTGGGGCAGGCGCGCCACACCATTCGCTAGCACTCGCGCACGGGGCAGGCGCCAATGGTGGTGGAGGATCTCCGCTGGTTCAAAGCGACCTTCGGCGAGGCCATCACGCGCGCCACCCGAGAACTGCCCTTCGGGCTCGATCTGCTCAGCGCGATCGCCCTGCAGGAAACCGGATTGCTGTGGTCGGTGCTGCGGCGTCAGCCGGACCTCTCCACCGCCCAACTGCTGCGCCTGTGCGTGGGCGATACGATAGATGCGCGCAAGGCATTCCCGCGTTCCAAGGCGGAATTAGTCGCCGCGCCTCAGGGCGAGCAGATGTTCGCGCTCGCGCGCTCGGCGCTGGTGGAGATGGCGCAATACCTGCGGGCCTATCGCAAGGTCGCGGCACAGCCCGCCAAGTTCTGCCACGGCTTCGGGATTTTTCAGCGCGATATTCAGCATTTCTTGCGCGACCCGGATTATTTTCTGGGGCAGCGCTATGCGGATTTCGACAGCGCGCTCGGGCACACGCTCACGCTGCTAACCGACGCCCTGCGACGTCTCGGCTGGCAGCACCAAGCTGCACTCAGTGAGCACGAGCAGGCCGCGCTCGCCATCGTCTACAACTGCGGGCGCTTCAATCCGGCCAAAGGCCTGCAGCAAGGCTGGTTCGACGGCGAGGCGCATTACGGGCAGCGGGTGTTCGATTACCTGCGCCTCGCCCGCACCGTGACGACCGATGCGTTGCCGGCGAGCCTGCTGCCGCCCGCGCCCCATCAAGCGGCAGTAAAGCCGCCCAGCCCGCTACTCGCCCGTGGCACGCGTTACGTGGTGAGCACCCACGAGGGGCTGTTGCGCTTACGCCGCGAGCCGGTGGTCGACCCCGCGCATCCGGAGGCGAATGTCGTCGCCCGCT
>CANFVX010000034.1 GCA_947450495.1 Gammaproteobacteria bacterium | reverse complement strand
TGGCAATCCAGGGCCCGCGCACGCGCACTTCGCCAATGGCGCGGTCGTCCCAGGGGATCTGTTCGCCGTCGTCGTTCAGCACCTTGAGTTCAACGCCCGGCACCGGCACGCCCTGCCGCACGCGAATGGCGATTTCATCCTCCAGCGAGAGTTCGGTCTGGTCGCGCTTGATGCACACCGCCGTGGCAATTGGCGCGCACTCGGTCGAGCCCCAGGCGGTGAAGATGGGCACGCCGTGTTTGCCCTGAAAGAACTGCATCACCGCCGCCGGCGTGGCCGATCCGCCCAGCATCAGCCCGCGCAGGCTGCCGATGTTGTAAGGCTTGGTCGTGAGCAGATTCATCATGTCGATGCCCACGGTCACCGCGCCGAAACTGAAAGTCACCTTTTGCTCGTCGATGAGTTTCAGCAAGTCCTCGGCGTGTGGACGCTGGCCGGGAAATACAAACTTCGAGCCCATCCACACGCCGGCAAACGGCACGCCCCAGGAGTTCACATGGAACATCGGCGCGATCGGCATGAGGGTGTCTTTTTCCGAGACCGCCATGGTGTCGACGTTGCAGATCACCTGCGAATGCAGATACAGCCCGCGATGCGTGTAGGCCACGCCTTTCGGGTTGCCGGTAGTGGCCGAGGTAAAGCAAATCGAGGCTGGCGCGTGTTCGTCCACTTCCGGGTAGTCGTAGGCCGGGTCGCCCCCGGCCACCAGTGCTTCGTAGGTATAAATGGGCGAGAGCGTGGTGCTGGCCGGCAGCTGGTCGCTCATCACCACATAGGCGCGCACGTGCTTCAGCAGCGGCGCCACGGACTCCACCTGCGACAAGAGATCGGGCGAGAAGAACACCGCCACGTCTTCGGCATGGTTCATGGTGTAGGCCAGATGCTCGTCCGACAGGCGCAGGTTGGCGGTGTGCAGGACGCGGCCGCTGCAGGGCACGGCGAAATACATTTCCAGATGGCGGTGCGTGTTCCAGCTGAGCGTCGCCACTTTCTCGCCGGGCGCCACGCCCAGCTTTTCCAGCGCGCTGGCCAAACGACGCACGCGCTCGCAGTAGTCGCGATAGGTGTAGCGGAACAAGCTGCCGTCGTCCTCACGGGACAGGATTTCGTTACGCGGAAAATAGCGCTCCGGGCGTTCAATCAGGCGCTTCAGGTTGAGCTGGAAATGGGACACGGTAAATTCCTCTACTTCGGATCAGAACAAGTTAGCCGGCGGTCACCGGCAGATGCGTAAAGCCACGGAAGCGCGCGCGCTGCGCCCGCTCCGGCGAGCCTGCCAGCGTCAGGCGCGGCAGGCGGGAAAACAGTTTATTGAGCGCGATTTTGGCCTCCAGCCGCGCCACATGCAGCCCCGCGCAGGTATGGATGCCGCCGCCGAACGCGAGCTGCGGATTGGGGCGACGGTCGAGCTTCAGAGTATCCGGCGATTCAAACACCGCCGGGTCGCGGTTGGCGGCGCCGATGCAGAGCGTGAGCGTGCTGCCGGCCGGAATCGTCACGCCGTGAATGTCCACGGCGGCCAGCGTGAGCCGGTTGCCGAGCTGCACCGGCGCGTCGTAGCGCAGAAATTCTTCGATGGCGGTATCGGTGAGGGCCGGGTTTTTGAGCAACGCCGCGTGTGCGGACGGCGTGTTCAGCACCGCATGCACGCTATTGCCGATGAGATTGGTGGTGGTCTCATGGCCCGCATTCAGCAGGAAAATGCACTGGTGGTAGAGCTGGTGCTCGGACAGCCGCTCGCCGTTCGATTCCCACTGCAGCAGGCGACTGAGCACGTCGTCGTCGGCGCTGGATAACTGGCGGCGGCGCTCGGCGATGAGCGCGCGCAGATAGTCCACAAACTCCGTCACCGCCCGATTGCCGGCGGCGCGCGTGGCGTCGGTCACACCAAATTCCAGCGCGCCAAGAATGGCCGCCGACCAGCCGCGCAAGGGACCTCGCTCCGCGTGCGGGATCCGCAACAGATTGCCAATCACTTCCACCGGGATGACGGAGGCGAAGTCGTCCACCAGATCGAACGCGCCGGCGCTCGGCAGTTGATCCAGCAAGCCATCCACCAAGGCTTCGAGCGCCGGTGTCATCGCGGCCACCGCGCGCGGCGACAAGGCATCGCCCACCGCTTTGCGCACATGCGTGTGCAGCGGTGGGTCGTTGAACACCAGACTCGTGGTGTGGTGCTCATACAAGGGGCTGTCGCCAAAGATGGGCCGGAACTGCTGTTGCTTGTCGGAGCTGAAGGTTCGCGGGTCGCGATAAATGCGATCCAGGTCGGCATGAGCGGTCAAAAAGAACGTGCCATCGGGACAGCGAAACACCGGCGCGGTCTGCCGCAACGCGTGATAAGTGGGATACGGATCGGCATAGAACGCCGCCGGCAGCTGCCGGGGGTCAAAGTGCTCGACGGAATGGATATCGCTGAAGCTCACGGCTGGCATCAAGGGCAGGCGAATCGGGCCTTGGACTATACCCAAAGCGGCTTCGCGATGTCTGCCCGCTTGATCCGGGGCAACGGTCGCCGTCGCCGAAAGCCGCAGGCTGGAATCCGTTTTTCACGCCTCGGGAGTCGCTATGTCACGCACCTGGATTCTGATTGCCGACCGCAGTGGCGCGCGCCTGTTCGAGCAGACCCGCGAGCACATGCCGATTATCTTGCATACCACTTTCGAGCATCCCGCCGGCCGCCTGCGGGAAGGGGAGATTTACGCCGATCGGCCGGGTCGCGTGCACGACCGAATGGGCGACCAGCGTCACGGCGTGGGTCGCGAAGAGGCGGGCGTGGCGCACGTGACGGCGGGATTTACGCGCGAGATGGCCGACTTTCTGCGGACCTCGCGGCTCAATCACCACTACGACCAGTTGGTGCTGGTCGCCGGGCCCAAGTTGCTGGGCGGGCTGCGGCAGGCGCTCGATCGCGATACGGCGGCCTTGGTCAGCGCGAGCTTGCCCAAGGATTTGCAGGAGGTCCCCGAGCACGACCTGCCTGAGCACCTGAAGGAGGTGCTGGAACTGCCCCTCGCCTGAGGCGCGATCGCGCGCCGTGCTCGCTACACTGTCGCCCTGACACTTTCGGGGAGGCGGCGATGCTAGCGAGGATTCAGGCATTCTTTCGGCAGGAGACGGCCGGCGGCATCGTGCTGGGCCTGGCCGCGATCGCCGCGCTGGTGATCAGCAATTCGCCGGCGGAGGCGCTCTACGAAGCCTTCGTCGCACTGCCCGGCGAAATTCGCATCGGCACCGACTGGCTGGTGCTCTCAAAGCCGCTGGTCGTGTGGGTGAACGAACTCTGGATGGCGGTGTTTTTCTTTCTGGTGGGGTTGGAGATCAAGGCCGAAGTGCTGGAGGGGCGTCTGTCTTCGGTGCGCCTGGCGCTGATCCCGGCCGGTGCCGCGCTGGGCGGCATGCTGCTGCCGGGCCTTATCTACGTGGCGGTCAATCTGGCGAATCCCGAAGGCTTGCGGGGTTGGGCCATTCCCACCGCCACCGACATCGCGTTTTCCCTGGGCGTGCTGCAACTCATGGGCCCGCGCGTCCCCACCTCCCTGAAAGTTTTTCTCACGGCCGTGGCCGTCATCGATGACCTCGGCGCGATTGTGGTGATCGCGGTGTTCTACGGGCATCACCTCTCGCCCATCATGTTGTGGGCGGCGGCGCTGGGCACCGCGGTGCTCACTGGTATCAACCGGTTTGGCGTCAGCAAGGTCATGCCCTACGCGCTGGTGGGCGGCGTGGTGTGGTTGTTTCTGTTGAAGTCCGGCATTCACTCAACGCTGGCCGGGGTGATTGCCGCGCTTGCGGTGCCGATGCGACGCGGCGACGGTTCATCGCCCGTCCACGAAGCAGAACATCTGCTCAAGCCCTGGGTCACGTTTCTCATCCTGCCCTGCTTCGCGTTTGTGAATGCTGGCGTGTCGCTGGCCGGCGCCGGGATCTCCGCCTTATTCGGCAGCGTGCCGCTGGGCATCATGCTGGGGCTGGTGCTGGGCAAGACGGTGGGCGTGTATGGCGGCGCGCTGGCGGTGATGCGTTTCACCGGGGGGCGGCTGCCGGAAGGCAGCGACCAGCAGCAGTTTCTGGCGGTCTGCGTGCTCTGCGGCATCGGTTTTACGATGAGTCTCTTTATTGGCAGCCTCGCTTTCGAAGCTCTGGGGCCGGACTACCACCGCCAGCTGCGGCTGGGGGTGCTGCTCGGCTCGCTGCTGTCCGCGAGTATCGGCGTGTGGCTCATGCGGCGGGCCTTACGCGGGGAGTCAGTGGGGACTTGAACCGCCCCGGCGCCGGACGGCGCCGGGATCGGGCCGAAGCCGCGTGCAGGCTTCGGCAAGGCGTCGCGGCTTAGGCGCGACTGTTGGTGGCCGCCCCGTCGCGGCGTGCTTTTCTGCCCTTCACAAAACCCATCAGACCCACGCCCAACAAGGCCAGCGTGCCCGGCTCCGGAATGGGCTCAACATCGCGGCGTAGCGCCACGTTCGCAACCAGATAGGCGTGATTGTCGGCTTGCTCCGCAGTCCAGAACGAGCTGAAAGGGGATAGCCCGGCAGGATCTAGCGAAAAGCCGATCACGTTCAGCGTGTAGATGTCACTGCCCACCACGAAGTCTTCCGAACTCGGGAGCCAGTGCGCAATCACGCGATCCGCGCAGCCGTTGATGTCCACTCCCACGCCGACCGTGCCACCGTCCGCGCAGGGGCGGTCGCTGTTGGGCGTTTCCCAGTGGTCAAAGCCATAGTCGAAGTTGCGCGTTACCAGCGGATTGCCATCCACCGAGATGTTGGCGGCGAGGCGCAGCTTAATGTCGGTGATGCTGCTGCCCGAAGCGATCGGTTGGTTGAGATGGGTGAACATGCCGAGCGCCTGGTTCGGTGACGGCGAGGGCGGCACGGTGAAGTCGATCGGCTGCGCGCCAATCGCAAAGTCGTAACCGCTCTGCCCGCTACCGCCGGAGGGAATGCCCCAGCGCGCGGACGCCGTCACGCTTGAAGGATTGTTGATATAGCTGACGTTGCTCGCAGGGTTGCCGTCGTACCACTCGGCGGTGATGCCCGACAGCGAGACGACGTTCGCCTGCGCACTCCCGGTAAGGGTTGCCGCGAGTACGGCGGCGAATAGCGCGTGATGTTTTAGTGTCATAAGTAACCTTCCTTGTTGTGATGCTTTTCGTGAACTCGATCAGGCGTCGCGCGGTCGTGTGGCAGCGGCTTGTCCGTCCACGCCATCCCACCGCGAAGGATGTTTAGCAGGAACCGGGCCAGCACGAAAAAAGGCTTTTCCCAGCTAGGTTTTTTAGCGCCCGGATCAGCAATGTAAAGAATACCGACACCGGCGTGACGGGCATCAAGCGCTGCTGTCAGCATTTTTTACACGGCCTCCGCCGCCCGGCGAGTGTCATCTGCAAGCCAAGCGCGAGCGCCGGCCCGCCATCACCGCTCTCCCGCTACCAGCACGCCTGCGTCGCGCAACTGCGCGATGCGCGCCTCGTCGTAACCCAGCAGGCCGGCCAGCACCGCCGCGTTGTGTTCGCCTAATACCGGCGCCACGAGCTCGGGGCGCTCGGGTTGCGCGGGAAAGCGAAACGGGGTGCCCGGGATCGACATCGGACCCAGGATGGGGTCTTCGATGTGCTTCACCATTTCGCGCGCGGCGAAGTAGGGATGATCCAGCGCATCGATGGGATTGAGCACCGGCGCGGCCGGCACGCGGTGGCGTTCGAGATGCTCCAGCACCGCGGCGTTGTCGGCAAAGCCCAGCAGCCACTCTTCGATGATGGCAATCAGTTCGGCCTGATTGGTCGCGCGCACGGCGGCTTCGGCGAAGCGCGGATCGTGCTCGAGTTCGGGCTGGCCGAGCGCCGCGCAGACGTTTTTCCACTGTGGATGCAGGGCCAGAATCACCAGATAGCCGGTGGGACCTTTGAACACCCCGAACGGGCAGACCCAGGCGTGATGACTGCCCATGCGGGTGGATGTGAACGCGCCCTTGCTCAGCGTATTGGCCTGCAGCGCGATGTCCTGCATATGGAACATGCTGTCGACCATCGCCACATCCAGCCACTGGCCTTCGCCGGTTTGCGCGCGATGAAAGAGCGCATAGCCGAGCGCGGCGAAGCCGTGCACGCCGCTGCCGATGTCGCCCAGCGCGAAGCCGATGGGCATCGGCGGGCCGTCGGGATTGCCGGTCATGTGCATGAGGCCGGCGAAAGCCTGCGCCGCCCAGTCGTAGCCGGTTTTGTGTGAGAGCGGACTGTCGCGCCCATAGGCGGATAGCGACACCATGATGAGGTCGGGTTTGATCGCCCGCAGATCCGCATAGCCCAGCCCGCGTTTTTCCAGCACGCCGGGACCAAAGTTCTCCACCACCACATCGACCTTGCTCACCAGCTCGCGAATGATCTCGAGCGCCGCCGGCTGTCGCAGGTCCAGACACAGGCTTTGCTTGCCCCGGTTCTGCTGCACGAAATAGCCGCTGCGCCCGCGATCGGCCATGGGCAGGCCGCGCGACGGATCGCCGCCCGGCGCAATTTCAATTTTGATAATTTCCGCGCCCATTTCCGCCATCAGGCGGGTGATGGTGGGGCCAGCGAGGTACTGGCTGAAATCGAGTACCCGCAGGTTTTTCAGGATCATCATCGTGCTGGCTCCCCGCTCGCGGAGGAATGTCCTCGCGAGATGTTGTTGTGATGTGCGTGCGGTCCGTGCCGCCCTGAAGCAACGCCGCGCAGCTGGCGACATGCGCGCGTTCTTTCGCTAACTTATCGACGCCGCCGGACAAGGCAAGTGGCTGGATGCCCAACGCCGCTGCTGTTTCTCCGCAAGCTTGTTCTTCATTTTTTGGGAGCCCCCTCCAAATGTCTCACTTGCTCGTTGAACAACGCGATGGCGTGGCCATCATCACGCTCAATCGACCCGAGAAACGCAATGCGCTGTCGCCCGAGATGGTGGTGCGACTGGCCGACTTCTGGCGCGAGGTCGCGACCGACGACAGCGTGCGCGTGGTGGTGGTGACGGGCGCCGGCACGCAGGCCTTTTCGGCCGGCGGCGATCTCGGCACGCTCATTCCCTTGATGATGCGGACCAAGGAACCGGTCGGCGAATGGGAGACGCGCTTCGCCGCCGACCGCAAGCAGCTGCACGCCGCGATCCTCCGCAACAGCACTTTCTACAAGCCGGTAATCGCGGCGATTAACGGCCCGGCGCTGGCCGGCGGCGCGGAGTTTGTGCTGGCCACGGATCTCCGCGTGATGTCCAGCGACGCTACCTTGGCCGTGACCGAAGTGCGGCGCGGGCTCATCGCCAGCGGCGGCTCGCTGGTGCGCATGGCGCGTCAGGTGTCGTGGGCCAACGCGATGGAAATCATGCTGCTGGCCGAGCCCATCAGCGCCGAGCGCGCGCTGGCGATGGGCCTGGTCAATCGCGTGGTGCCGCCGGGCGAGGTGCTGGACACCGCACTCGATCTGGCGCGCCGGATGTGTCTCGGCGCGCCGGTCGCGCTGGAAAAAACCAAGGAAGCGATGGTGTGCTCCAGCGGTCTCTCGATGGAGGAAGCCTTTGCGGTTGAAACGCGTTGCACCAAGGAGAACGCCATGCTGGATGACGCTCGCGAAGGCCCCCGCGCCTTCATGGAAAAACGCCCGCCGGTGTTTCGGGGGAGGGCGCCGCGATGAGTCTGCTGCACGGGATTCGCGTGGTCGAAATGGGACTGTGGGTGGCCGGGCCGGCGACCGCCGGCATCCTCGCCGACTGGGGCGCCGAAGTGGTGAAGATTGAAATGCCGACCGGCGATCCGATGCGCCGCCTGTACGGCGCGGTCTACGGGCTGGACGAAGATCGCTGCCCGCCCTTCGAGCTCTACAATCGCGGCAAGCGCAGCGTGGCGGTCGATATCAACCAGCCCGAGGGGCTCGCGCTGGTGAAGCAGCTGATCGCAACCGCCGACGTGTTCCTCACCAATATGCGGCCCAAGTTTCTGGAGCGCGTGGGCCTCGACCACACCACCTTGCTGGCCGCCTATCCCTCGCTGGTGTACGCCAGCCTCACCGCCTACGGCCTGACCGGCCCGGATGCGGACGCGCCCGGCTACGACATGGCGGCTTATTCCGGCCGTAGCGGGATTGCCGAGCGGGCGACGCCCACGGGCGCCGAGCCGCCGGTGCTGCCCGGCGGGCTGGGCGACAACGTCTCGGCCATCACCATGGTGTCCGGCATCATGGGCGCGCTGTTTCATCGGGCCCGCACCGGCGAAGGCCAGATGGTGTCGACCTCGCTGCTCCGGGCGGGCGTGTACAGCATCGGGATGGATGTGGCGACCCGCATCGGCTTTGGCCGCGCCTCTTCGCCGCAGTCCCGGCAACGTCCCCAGAATCCGCTGATGAACTCCTACCGCGCCGCAGACGGCGGCTGGTTCTGGTTGGTGGGGGCGGAATCACAGCGGCACTGGCCGGGCGTCGCCGCCGCCCTCGGCTGCCCCGAACTGGTGGACGACCCGCGCTTCAATGCGCCGCGCGAACGTCGCCGTCATGCCGAGACCATGGTCAAGATTTTCGAGGACCTCATCGCCCAGCGCAGCCGCGCCGAGTGGGCCGAAATTTTCCGCGAGCACGACGTGTGGTGGGCGCCCATCAACTCTATCGACGACATCATGACCGACCCCCAGCTCGTCGCCGCCGGCGCGTATGTGCAGGTGCCAGGCCGGCCGGCCACCGAACTCCCCGACGGCTGGAACAGCGTGGCGACGCCGGTCGATTTCAGCCGCACGCAGGTCGGTCCCATGGGCCCGCCGCCGGAGATTGGCGCCGATGCCGACGCCTTGCTGGCCGAGATCGGGATCGAGGCCGGGGAACTCGCCCGACTCCGCGCCAGCGGAGTGTTGGCGCCCGCGCCCACGGCGGCGCCATGAGTCTCGCGCCGCAGACACCGGTCCTGATTGGGGCCGGGGTGAGTACCCAGCGCTTCGAGGATCCGGAACAGGCGCTGGACGCACTGGATTTGATGCTCGCTGCCACCGACGCCGCCGGGCGGGATGCCGGCGCACCGGGGGCGCTGGCCAATCTCGGCTATATCGCCGTGCCGCAAGGGCGCTGGTCCTATGCGAACCCGGCGGGCGCGATCGCGCGGCACTGCGGCTCGCCCGACGCATTCACGGTGCTGGCCAGCGTGGGCGTCTTGCAGCAGTCGCTGGTGGCCGAGGCCTGTGCGCGCATCGCGCGGGGTGACGTGACGAGCGCGCTGGTGGTGGGCGCGGATGCGGGCTATCGCATCCTGCGCGGACAGGTGCTGGGCAAGTCGCTGCCCCGGCGCAATCAGGACGATTCGCCGACGCTGCATCTGCAACCCAAGGAAGCGCTTTTTCATCCAGTTGAGACCCAAGCCGGGTTTGAAATGCCGGTCGGACTTTATGCCTTGATGGAAAGCGCCTATCGCGCCACGCAGGGCTGGTCGGTGGCCGAGCATCGCGAGCGCCTCGCGCAGCGCTACGGTGCGTTCAGCGCGATCGCCTCGTCCAATCCCCACGCCTGGTCGCGGACCCCGCAAACCGCGGACTTCATTCGCGACGACTCGCCGCGTAATCCCATGCAGGCGTTTCCCTACACCCGGCTGCACTGCTCGACCTGGAATGTCGATCAGGGCTCGGCGTTGTTATTGACCTCGGTCGCGCAGGCCGAAGCGCTCGGCGTGCCGCGCGACCGCTGGGTTTTTCCGCTGGCCAGCACCGAATCGAATCACATGGTGTCGGTCTCGGCGCGGCGCGAACTGGGGGCGTGTCCGGGCGCGGCGATCGCAGGCGCGGCGGCGCTGGAGGCCGCCGGGCTCGGCATCAACGAGATTGATTTATTGGAGCTCTACAGCTGCTTTCCGATTGCGGTCGAAACCTATGCCCGGGCGCTCGGCATCAGCGACGATCGCCCGCTCACGATTACAGGTGGCATGTCTTTCGCCGGTGGCCCTTACAACAACTATGCGCTGCACGCGACAGCTCGCGCGGTCGAACTGCTGCGCGCGCGCGGCGCCGGCGCGGCGCTGGTTTCGAGCGTTTCCGGCATGCTGACCAAGCAGGCCTTCGGTCTCTACGCCATGCAGCCGGGGCCGCGCGGCTTTGTGGCGGAAGAGGTGTCGGCGGCGGTGGCGGCAGCCACCGAAACGGTCGAGGTGCTGGAGAGCTACAGCGGTCCGGCGCGGGTCGCCGCCCACACCGTGCTGTTCGGTCGCGGTCAGGCGCCGCGTGCGGTGGCGCTGGTCGACACGCCGTCTGGTGCGCGGGCGCTGATTGGCGGCACCGACGCGGGACTCGTCGACGCCCTGCAGTGCGACGAGTTCGTCGGGCAAGCCATCACCGTGCGCGACAACGTATGGCAGTGGCCTGAGCCCTGAATCCGGCGGCCCTTCATCCGCAGGGTCGCAGCGGCGACTGCACCGCAATAAAATTTTATCGTTGTGAAAATTTTGACAGCGTGAAAAACTCCAGCCCATGTCGGCAACACCAGAAACCTTGCGCGAGGCCAATATGCAAAAGCGGCGAGCCCGTGTGCTCGACGCCGCGCATCAGCTGCTCGCCCGGCAGGGTTTCGAAGGACTGAACGTCCGCGACGTCGCGCATCTCGCCGGCGTCACCGTGCCCACCATCTACAACCTGATTGGCAACAAGGAACAGTTGCTGATCACGCTGATTTCCCAAGTGCTCGCAGAAATTGAATCCCGCGTGCACACCGGGGGCGACCGCACGCCCCTGGCGCTGGCGGCGGCCGTGGTAACGGAATCCGCCGGGCTCTTTGCAGAGGATGAGGCTTACTACCGTTCGGCCTTTCTCGCGGTTGAGGCGCTCGATCAAACCGACGCCCCGCATCCCGAAGCGGCCCGCATTTTCGCCTGGGCCGAGCGCCTGATCACCGAAGGGATAGAGGCTTGTCTCACCGCCGGCCTGATTCGCGGGCGAATTCCCGCCGCCGCGATGGGCGAATTGATCATGCGCAGTTTCCGCATCACTTGCCGGGCGTGGGCACTCCGCCATATCCCGATCGAAGCCTTCCGGCGCACGGCGCTGTCCGATGTTTACGTCACGCTGGCGGCCGATGCGGTGGATACCTTCCATCACCGCCTGATGCAAAAGTTTTCCGAACTGGCGGCAGACGACGCCGCACGACCTTCCAATAAAAAGACCAACCGGGGAGAGAAGCAATGAAGCAGTCGATGCAGATTGAGGTCATCAAAGAGTTGATCCACCAGATGGACACCAAGACCACCTGCGACGCGGGTCGGGTCGTGATCAGTCCCACCAACGTGTACACCGACGCCGCGCTGGCCGAGCGCGAGTGGAAAGCGTTTTTCGAGCAGCACGCGCAGGTGATTGGCCTGTCGCCCGAGCTGCCGCGCGCCGGCAGCTACTTCACGAACAGCGACCTCGGCATGCCGATCCTCGCCACCCGCGACAAAGACGGGAAATTCCACGCGTTCATCAACGCCTGCCGCCATCGTGGCGCGCAGCTCACCGACGAGGCGCGCGGCGAGAAGAACCGCTTCATTTGCCCCTTCCACTCCTGGACCTACAGCGCCGACGGCCGCCTGATGGGCATTCGTCAAAGCGAGATGTTTGGCGAGGTCGACAAAGCCTGCCACAACCTCATCGAACTGCCCTCGCAGGAAAAGTACGGCTTTCTGGTGGTGCATCCGCAGCTCGATGGCGTGATTGATATCGACGCCCTGCTGGGGCCCGAACTGGCGGCGGAGTTCGACTCCTGGCAGTTCGACCAGTGCGAGTTTCTGGGCGAGTCCACCATCGACAAGGCGCTCAACTGGAAGCTCGCTAACGACACCTTTGGCGAGAACTATCACTTCTCCAGCCTGCACAAGGACACGCTGATCAATCTCGCTCACAGCGATTACGCCAGCTACCGCGAATACGGCCGCAACCATCGCATCTGCACCGCCAGCCGCTTCCTCGACACCATGCGTCACCAGCCCGAGTCCGAGTGGAATTTCTCGTTCGCCTCAATCGCCGCCTATTACATTTTCCCGAACATCCAGCTGGTGTTCGTCGGCGGCATGGTGATCATGGTGCGCATCTACCCGGACCGTCAGAACGTGGCGCATTCCATCAGCCGCGTGTCGCATTTCGGCATGCCGCACGTGAAGGCCGCCCTGGGCAGCGACGCCCCGGCCCAGACCGTCAAAGCCGAGAACGTCTATTCCGCAGACCCCACCGCGCGGATGGAGTTTGACGTCACCGCCGCGATCGAACTGCTCGTGAGCACGGTTGAGCACGAAGACTATGCGGCAGCGGAGAAAACGCAGATTGCGGCGTCCAGCGGCAAGCTCGACCACTTCCTGTTTGGTCGCAACGAGCCCGCGCTCCACCACTTCCACAACAACTATCGCGCCGTGCTGGGCGATGCGCCGCTGGAGGAATACCGGGCGGCCTGAGGCGGGACGGGTTACGCCGGGATTCCAGCGATCGTGGCTGGGGAACGGCGATTTCCCTCGCCTATTCTTTCCCTTGAATCACCACGCGATGCATCTCGGCCGTGAGTTGTTCAATCCGCTGGCTGAGCTGGTTGGTGAGTTCGGTCAGCGCCGTGTTCTGCTTTAACAATTCGACCAGCGTCGCCGTTTGGTCGGCGGCTAACATCTGGCGCTCAAGGCTGGCCCGCGCCAAGTCTTCGCGGTGCAATGCGTCGGCATCGGCGTGGGCTTTTTCGCGATCGGCTTGCCGCGTCTGCGCCAGCAAGATCAGCGGAGCGGCATAGGCCGCCTGCAGACTGAATGCCAGATTGAGCAGGATGAAAGGGTACTCATCGAAGTGCCAGGTTTTGGTGACGACCAGCACGTTGGCGATGATCCACAGCGTCACCATCAAGGTTTGCCCGACGAGAAAAATGGGCGTGCCAAAAAATCTGGCAAACGCTTCCGCTTTCAGCGCAAACCAGTCGCTTCCGAACACGGGGTCAAGATGTGCATGGGCGAAGTGAAATCGGTAATGGCTCGCGCTGGGCGCTGGTTTGCGATCTGAATCAGTCCTCATGAGGCGCTCCCTTCGGATGGCAGATGGCGTGCGACGGGGCGCGTGGCGACCGTCTGTTCGAGTATGCGGTAGGCCCGTCGGAAGTGCCGCCTGCTTATCATCGCGAGGCGCGGCAGGATCATTTTGGATTAGACGGAGACGCGCTTGAGCCTGGCCAGGTGCGCTTCTATCAGTTGGGCGTGGCGTGTTTTAGCTGAGCAAGTAAAACAGCCCCACGCCCACCCCGATCGCGATCACCAGCAGGCGGAGCCTGGCGGCCGGGATCACGCTGGCCAAACGGCCACCGAGGCTGCCGCCGGCGAGCGCGGCCACGGCCATCACGCCCACCACCGGCCAGAGCACTTGGTCAGAACCGAGAAAGAACAGCGCGGCGGCGATGTTGATGACGAAGGACAGCGCCTGCTTCACAGCATTCAGCCGCGTGAGGGAATCGTCGAGCGTGAGGCCCAGCGTGGCAAGCATGACCACGCCTAAACCCGCGCCGAAATAACCGCCGTAGACGGCAGCGCTCGCGATCGGCAGGGCGGCGCCGAGGCGGGCGTCGCCGGCGGGCCGGCCGCGTTTGATGAGCCAGCGGCGGAGCGGGTCTTGTGCGGCGAGCAGGGCGGAGGCGCCCAGGATCAGCCAGGGCACTAGCGTCCGAAACAGTTTTTCACCCGAGGCCAGCAGCAGCCAGGCGCCCACCACGCCGCCCAGCGCCCCCAGGGGCAGCAGCAATTTAAGGCGCGCGCCCTGACCCGCCAAATCCTTGCGCTGCGCCCAGGTGCCGCCGAAGTAGCCGGGGCACAGCGCCACCGCGTTGGTGACGTTGGCCATGACCGGCGGAATACCCACCGCCGTCATCACCGGGAAAGTGATGAGCGTGCCGCCGCCGGCCAGCGCATTGACCATGCCGGCGGCAAACGCTGCGGCCGCCACCAGCGCGAAATCGAGCGGCTGCATCAAGCGGCCTTAGCTCACAGCCTGACTGGCGCGGAGCTGGGCGATTTCGTCCGCGCTAAAGCCAAACTCGGCGAGCACGGTATCGGTGTGTTCACCCGGCTCCGGCGGCGCCTGCTTGAGCTCTGGCGCCGTGCGGCTGAAGCGCGGCGTGGGCGCCACCTGTTCGGCGCCGGCGAAGTTCACAAACGCACCACGGGCCTGGTTGTGCGGATGCTGGCTCGCTTCGTCGATGCTGAGCACCGGGAAGGAACAGGCTTCTTCGTGCGCGAGCAGGGCGGTCCACTCATCGCGGGTCTTGGATTTGAAGACTTCCGTGAAGCGTACTTTCCAGCCCTGCCAGCGGGTTTTGTCCATTTGCGGCTCGAACTCGGCCTGATTCAAACCCATGATTTCCAGCAGGCGCTTGTAGAACTGCGGCTCGATCGCGCCGATCGCCATGTAGCCGCCGTCGCTGGTTTCGTAGGTGTCGTAGAAGTGGGCGCCGCCGTCGAGCGCGTTGTCGCCGCGCTTGGGCGAAAGTTCGTTGATGGCGCGGAAGCTGTTGAAGATATTGCCGAGCATGGCCGCGCCTTCCACCATCGCCGCGTCCACCACCTGACCTTTGCCGGAACTGCGCGCTTCGAGAATGCCGCAGACCAGACCGAACGCGAGGAACATGCCGCCGCCGCCAAAGTCGCCCACCAGATTGAGCGGCGGCACCGGCTTGCGGTCGCGCTCGCCGATCATCGACAGCATGCCGGACAGCGCAATGTAGTTGATGTCGTGGCCGGCCACCGCGGCCATCGGGCCGGTTTGGCCGTAGCCCGTCATACGGCCGAATACGAGCTTGGGATTGCGCGCCAGACACACTTCAGGTCCGAGCCCCAGTCGCTCCATCACGCCCGGGCGATAGCCTTCGACCAGCGCGTCGGCTTGGTCGATGAGCTTCAGCACCGTTTCGATGCCTGCTTTGGATTTCAGATTGACCGACACCGAGCGGCGTCCGCGATTCATGATGTTGAGCCGATAGGGCAGGCGCAGGCCGGGCTCGTCGCCACGGGCGCGATCGATCCGAATGATATTGGCGCCCATGTCGGACAGCAGCATGGAGGCGAAGGGTGCCGGGCCGATGCCCGCCAGTTCGATAATAGTGATGCCTGCGAGCGGACCCATGGTGTCTCCCCTTGAACGATGTTGTTGAGTTTTTTGTGCTGAGTTCAGGCGGGCAGTGCGATGACTGCTTCACCCTGTGTTTTGATTTCGCCGCGCTGGTCGGCGGCGGACACGCTGACGCGCAAAATAGTCGTGCCGTCGGCAGCGACTTCCCGCGCGGTCACCTCGCCGGTGCAGGTGATTTCGTCGCCCACACGGGTCATGGCTTGAAAGCGCGTGTTGAATTCCCGGATGGCGGGCTGCGGCACGAAGCGCGTAAGCGTGCGGCCCATGTAGCCCATCACCAGCATGCCGTGGGCGATGACGTCGCCAAGGCCGGCGTCGCGGGCAAAGTCGGCATCCACATGCAGCGGATTGTGATCGCCCGAGGCGCCGCAGTAGAGCGCAAGCGTGAGCCGCGACACCGGCGGCATGCTGAGCGCGGGCCACGCGTCGCGGGCTTGCGCGGCGGTGTAATCAAAAGCGAGGGTTTCAGCCATGACGAATCACCAGCGTGCGGGTGAACTCGGCCACCAGCTCCCCGCGTTGATTGCTAATGCGGTTGTCCTGCACGACAAATTCCAGCAGCCCGCCTTTTTTGTCGTAGATGTCGGTCACGCGTGAGTCGAAGGTCAATTCGTCGCCCGCATAGGCCATGCGGTGATAGCGAAACCCTTGCGCCCCGTGCAGCACCTTGGGCAGTTCGATGCCGAGATCGTCGAACCAGCCATAGGGCTCGGCGCGATCCATTTCCAGACAGAAGAAGAACGTGGGCGGCACCGGCAGCGAGGGGTGCCCAGCGGCCTGTGCGGCGGCCTCGTCGAGGTAGACCGGATCGGTTTCTCCGATGGCCTTGGCGAAGAATTTCAGTCGTCCGCGTTCAACGGGTGTCGTGAACGGCGGCGAGACATAACCGATATGGCGGTGGTCGATCATCGCGGGCAGGCTTCCAGTGCTGGGGCGTTCGGGCATTATTGCACCGGTCGCCGCCGCCGTCAGGCCGCGACTTTGTCCCCCAGCCCAATGCAGACATCACCGGAGGATTGCGCATGCCCAAACTGAGTCTTGTCGAACGCGATGCGTTTCTGAGCGAAACGCCGGGTTTCATCATGGATATCGCCACGCTGGACGCCGACGGCGCGCCGCATCTCTGCCCCATCTGGTTTCTGCTGGAGGAAGGGCGGATCTGGTTTACGCCGCGCCAGCACTCGGAGTGGCTCAAACATTTGCGCCGCGACCCGCGCGTGGCGCTCTGCATCGACGAGCCTTCGGTGCCCTATCGCAAGGTGCTGGTGCGGGGTCGTGCGGAGATTGTGCATGAGATAGGCCAGGACGATCTGTGGCGCGACCGCTATCGCCGGATTGCCGGCCGCTATCTGCCGAGTACCGACGCCAACGCCTATGTCGACGGCACCGACGACCAGCCGCGCGCGCTTTGCGCCGTCACGCTGGAATCCGCTGAGGTGAAAACCTGGCGGATGCCGGTGGAGGGCGAGTCCTACGACGGCATCTGGGCCAAGCGCTACTGGACTGATGACGCCAAAGTGCGTCAGGCAGCGCCCGATGTGTTCAATAAAAGTACCGACTGAGACCCCATGATTACCCCCGAACTCAAAGCCAATCTTGCCGCCTTCATCCACGACCAGATCGGGCCCGAGTTCGAACTGGCCGGCCTGCACGACTCCGACGGGCATGCCGGCCTGACCTTCCTGTTTGAAACGCGGCGGCGGGGTGAGACCGCTATCGCGGCCGAATATGTGTTGAAGATCCCGCCGCCCGGCGTCGCGCGCCGGGGCAACACCGATGTCTACCGACAGGCGCCGCTCCTGCGCGCCATGCATGCCGCCGGCTTGCCGGTGCCCGCGGTGCCGTATGCCGGCGAAAACGAACACTGGTTTGGCGTGCCGTTCATCGTGATGGAACGCTTGCCCGGACGCGTGTTTTTTATCTGGGACCCTCACCACAGCTTTGCGCGACACCCGGAGGTGGCAGAGCCGCTGTGGCGGCAGTGCGTGGAGGCGCTGGTGAAGTTTCATCAGTTCGACTGGCGGGCGCATCTGGCGGACTGGGAATCGCCGGAGCCGCTGCGGGAACAAGTCTCCCGCTGGCAACGGATTTATCTCCACGCCCAGGAACCGCGGTGGATTGAGCAGGCGCGTGAAGTCGAGCAGTTACTGCTGGCCTCGGTGCCTTCGGGTACGCCCGTGGGGGTTTTTCACGGCGACTATCAGCCCGGCAATATGCTCTACGAGCAGGGGCAGTTGACCGGGGTGATCGACTGGGAACTGGCGGGAATCGGCGCGCAGTTGCTGGATGTTGGCTGGCTGATGATGGTGGCCGACCCCGCCAACTGGGTGCCCGAATGGCATTCCGTTCATCCGCTGCCACCGGCGGAAATCCAGCGCATCTATGAGACGGGCATGGGGCAGCACTATTCGGACATGGCCTGGTATCAGGCTTATGCGGGCTATCGGCTGGGCTCGATTGGTTGCCTCAACGTGAAACTGCACCGCAAGGGCCAGCGGCCCGATCCCATCTGGGAGAGTATGTCTTTGTGCCTGTCGCGGATGTTTGAGCGGGCGCGGGTGCTGTTGCAGGCTTAGGCCGCGGTTCGACGGTGCCGCCTCGTGTGGTCGGTATCGAAGCGCCGGTCAGGGCCCGAGTGTTGACCGGCCTCGCTGCGTTTGCCCAATCTTCAGGCCGTCCGCCGCCGGCGGCCAAGGGCCAGCAGACCACCTCCTAACAACCACACGGCGGCCGGAAGCGGCACCGGCGCGCTTTGCGTCGCTGGCGCGTAGTTCACGCTGAGCAGCGGGCGAAAGGCTTGCTTGTTCGCGGCGGTACCTTCATAGCGTTCGGTGTAGAACTGCCAGTTGTCATCAGTGCTGCTGCTCAGCAAGGCCCAGCCAAAATTGTTGCTGCCGGCCCGCCAGGCCGTGACCGCGTCGGTCACGTTGAAGCTCACGTATTCTTCCGCCCCGCCGGTGACGCGAGATTCGCTCACCGCAGCGCTATT
>CANFVX010000033.1 GCA_947450495.1 Gammaproteobacteria bacterium | reverse complement strand
CGGGCTCGAACTCAAGCCCATGTGGCAGCACCACCACATCCACCGAGGCCGCCTGCAAGGGCAAGGCATCCGCGCGAGCGGCAAGTTGCACGGAAGGGTGATGCAGTTTGTCATCGCAAATGACCTGATGCCCGATGCGGCTCGCGAGCAACAACGGCGCCCCATACGGCCGCCCCAATTGCAGCAGGTGGTAGCCAAACAGGTCCGGCAGAAGTTCGGCGGCTACCGCGGCCTCCTGGCTGGCAATCGCCTCGCCGGCCTCGCAGGCAAACCAGTCGGCCAGCGAATCGCAGCGAACAACGGCCCCCGCAGGAGGCGTTGAACTCGGCTCATTCATTGATTTTTCGCCTGTCCAAACAAGCTCCTGAGGGTTCAAAAATCGGGGTTTAGGCGGCAACCGGAACAGTCTGATGACGGACCTTTGGGTTGACGCGCCAAAAGCGCGGTGCCTAGCATACGGCCATGCAAGGTTATTCTCGATACTCGCGAACCGCCGCGATGGCCTTCTGCGCCCTCATGCTAAGTGCCTGTAGCGAGGGCTTGCTGAAGGGCAGTGAACAGGCGCAACGGGTCCCGGCTCCGGTCGAGACCAGGTCGATCGACCGGCCCGCTGGCGACGCCCCGACACCGATAGCAAAACCCCACAACCCAACTGCGGCAGTCGACGCTGACACCGACGACGTCTGGGTCTCGCTGCGCACGCAGTTCAGTCTGACGGCCAGTGAGCGGCCCGAAGTAGCGCGGGAATTACGATGGTTACGGGAAAACCCCAAATACCTCGCCCGCGTGGCGAGCAACGCCCAACCGTTCATCTATCACGTGACGCGCGAACTCGAAAAGCGCGATCTCCCCGGCGAACTCGCGCTCCTGCCGGTGATCGAGAGCGGCTACGACCCCAGCGTGAAATCGCCTTACGGTGCCGCCGGCTTGTGGCAGTTCATGAGTGGCACCAGCAACAAACTCGGCCTGGAACTCAACGCCTGGTACGACGGCCGGCTCGATGTCGTGCAGTCGACCGACGCCGCCTTGCAATATCTGCAAACCCTGCAGCAACGCTTCGGCGGCGACTGGTTGCTGGCGGTTGCGGCCTACAACGCCGGCTGGGGCACGATCGAGCGCGCGGTGGCCAAGCAACGCCGAAACAACCGCAAGGTGGATGTCTGGACGCTGGAGATCAGCGCCGAAACGCGGTCGATGGTCGCCCGGCTGCTGGCGCTGGCCGAAGTCGTGCGCAATCCGGGGCGCTATGGCGTCACGCTCCCGGAAGAACCCTCAGCGGCACACTTTGCGGCCATCGAACTCAAGCAACCCACCGACCTCCGGCAGTTTGCCCAACAACTCAAGCTGCCAACCGACGACTTCAGACTATTGAACGCGGCCTGGCGACGCGGTCATACCGGACCCGTGCCGAATCCGCGCGTGCTGGTGCCCACATCGAGTCTTGACGCCGCCCAACAACTGGCCGCCACCCTGCCAGCGAGTCCGATTCCCAGTCTGGCGCCGGAAGCGAAACCGCGGCCCGCGCTGGCGGTCGGTCCTGCGTATGCGGTGAAGCGCGGAGATTCGATGTGGACTATCGCTCGCAAACACCAACTCAACGTCGACAAACTCGCGGCGCTGAACGGTCTCAAGCCGAACAGCAAGCTAAAGCCCGGCCAACGCCTTGTGCTCACCGAGGGCCCCGCGCCCAAAGGCAAAGCCGGCAAAGTGCAGCGTCAGGTCGCGGCAGCGCCCAAGCGTTACAAAGTCCAACAGGGCGATTCGCTGTGGACCATTTCCCGTCAGTTCAAAGTCTCCGTCGACCAACTCCTTGCCTGGAACCGCCTCAAGCGCAAACAGGAACTCCAGCCAGGTCAGGAAATCGTCGTTTCCCAACCCTCCTGATCCGAGGTCGCACCCGTGACGCACGAATCTGTTCAGCACTATTACGGTGAAGTCATTCAGCGCACTGAAGACCTGCGCACCTCGGCCTGCACCACCGACACCCCGCTACCGGCGCGCTATCGCCGCGCGCTGGCCAACGTGCACGATGAAGTGCTGGCGAGGTACTACGGTTGCGGGCTGGTCTGTCCGCCCGCGATCAACGGACTGCGCGTGCTGGATTTGGGCTCTGGCAGCGGCCGCGACTGCTACGCACTGGCCCAGCTGGTGGGCGCCGACGGCGCGGTAGTCGGCGTGGACATGACCGAAGCCCAGCTGGACGTTGCCCGCCGTCACCTGGACTGGCACCGCGAGCGTTTCGCTTATCCGCAGTCCAACGTGGCCTTTCATCACGGCTATCTGGAGACGCTGGAAGACCTGCCGCTGGCAGACGAGTCCTTCGACCTCATCATCTCCAACTGCGTGATCAATCTGGCGCTCGATAAAGGCGCGGTATTGCGCAATGCCTGGCGCTTGCTGAAACCCGGCGGGGAATTCTATTTCGCAGACATCTATGCCGACCGCCGCGTGCCCGCATCGCTGGCTGCCGAACCGGTGCTCTACGGCGAATGTCTGGGCGGCGCGCTGTACTGGAACGACTTCCTCGCTCTCGCCCGCAGCGCCGGCTTTCTGGACCCACGACTCGTCGAAGACCGACCGGTGGCCGTGACCGAAGAAGCGATCGCCGAGAAAGTCGCGCCGATCCGCTTTTATTCCGCCACCTGGCGCCTGTTCAAACTGCCAGCGCTAGAACCGGCCTGTGAAGATTACGGTCAGGCCGTGGTCTATCGCGGCACGGTGGAAGACGCGGCCGCAAGCTTTACGCTCGACAAACATCACGTTTTCACGCGCGGCAAGATGCATCTCGTGTGTGGCAACACCTGGCGGATGCTGCACGAGACTCGGCTTCAGTCGCACTTCGATTTCTATGGCGACTGGAGCACGCACTACGGCATCTTTGAAGGTTGCGGTACTCTCCTGCCCTTCGACGCCGAGCCTGTGCGTAGCGCGCCCATCGGGGCTTGCTGCTAATCCCCTCCGCCCACTTTTGAACGAAAAGAGCTTGTCATGGACCTCATCACTTCCCGCATTCGCGACATTCCCGACTTCCCCAAGCCCGGCATTCTGTTCAAAGACCTGACGCCACTGCTGCGCGACCCAGTGGCGCTGAATGTCGCGATCGAAGCCCTCGCCGAACCGTTTCGCGACGCAGGGGTCACCGCCGTTGCCGGCATGGAAGCGCGCGGTTTTATTTTCGGCACGCTGGTGGCGGCCGCACTGGGCGTCGGGTTTGTGCCTTTGCGCAAGCCGGGCAAACTGCCGGCGGCCACGCACAGCGTGGCTTACGACCTTGAATACGGCTCCGCCACGCTGGAAATTCATCGGGATGCGCTGGACGCGAGCGATCGCGTGCTGCTGGTGGACGACCTGATGGCGACCGGTGGCACCGCCGCGGCCAGTCTGGCTCTGGTGCGACTGACGGGCGCGACGGTGCTGGGCTGCGCGTTCGTCATTGAGCTCGATTTTCTGAACGGCCGCGCCGCCCTCGGCGACTGCCGCGTGCATTCGCTGCTGCATTACTGAAGCAGACCGGGCAGCAACCGTTATGTGCGTGTTAATCGTCGCCTTTGGCGAACACGCCGAATATGACCTTGTTGTCGCGGCCAACCGCGACGAATTTCACGGCCGGCCCACTGCGCCGGCTGAGGTCTGGACCGAGCACCCGCAGTTGCTGGCCGGGCGCGATCTCGAGGCCGGCGGCACCTGGCTGGGCGTTGATGACAAAGGTCGCTTCGCAGCCGTCACCAATGTGCGGAGCGCCCACCCCGGCGCCGGCAGTCGCTCCCGCGGGTTTCTGGTCCGGGACTTCCTCCAACAGCAGCACTTGGGACCGCTCGATTACGCGCGCAGCCTCAATCCTAAGGCGCGCGATTACGCGGGCGTGAACCTCATCGTGGCCGACCATCAAGGGCTCGGTAACTGGTCTAACCGTGACGCCCGTCCCACCGCGCTAACTGCCGGCCTCTACGGGCTGTCTAACGGCGCGCTTGACGACGAATGGCCCAAACTCACGCGCCTCAAACACGCCTACCAGCGTGTGCGCCATCTGAGCGGCGAAGCGCTCGCCGCCGCCCTGCTTGAAGTGCTGCGTGACCGCGAACAACCGGCCGACGCCCTGCTCCCCAACACCGGTGTCGGGCTCGAGCGCGAGCGACTCCTTGCCCCGATTTTTATCGACGGCGGCAGCTACGGCACGCGGTGTTCAACCGTGGTGCTGCGCCGTCCCGATGGTCAAATGCTGTTCGTTGAACGCCGCTACAACGCCGACTGCGCGGTGACCGGCGAAAGTCGCTACGCAGTAGACGCCAACGCCATCCGGCGCCTTCAATCATGATGAACGCAGCGCTTGCCGCGCGGTTTCGGGCGGTGCGGCGCGACAGCGAAAATCTGATCGCCCCGCTCTCCGCCGAGGACGCTGGCGCGCAGTCGATGCCGGACGCGAGTCCCGCCAAATGGCATCTGGCACACACCACCTGGTTTTTCGAGACCGTCGTGCTGGAAACGCTGGACTCGGCGTATCAATCGCCTTTCAACGGCTTCAGGGTGCTGTTCAATTCCTACTATCAGGGCGTGGGACCGCAATTCGCCCGGCCGCAGCGGGGGCTTATCACGCGGCCCTCCCTCGCCGAAGTCATGCACTACCGGGCTGCGATTGAGGCCCGGATCCTGCAGGCGCTCAGCAATGAACTTCCCGCGAGCGTGCTCGGCCTGATCGAACTGGGGCTGCATCACGAACAACAGCATCAGGAACTGCTGTTGATGGACCTGAAGCACCTGTTTGCGTGCAACCCGCTGGGGCCGGTCTATCGCGACTTCCCCCCCGTCACCGACATCGAAACGCCGCTCCAGTGGCTGGAATATGCAGGCGGCGTGGTCGAAGTGGGGACTTCAGGGCCGACCTTCGCTTTCGACAACGAGCGTCCGCAACATCAGCACTATCTGGCGCCTTTCGTGCTCGCCAATCGACTGGTGACCAACCGGGAGTTTCTGGCTTTTGTCAGCGACTGCGGCTATCGCGATCCCGCGCATTGGCTGGCCGACGGCTGGTCTACCGTGCAGCGCGAGCAATGGGCCTATCCCGCCTACTGGCGCGATGAGCGTGGGCATGAAGCCTTCACGCTCGGCGGCTGGTGCACCCTGCCGCCCAATGCGCCGGTGTGCCATCTGAGTTTCTACGAGGCAGATGCCTACGCCCGCTGGGCTGGTGCCCGACTGCCGACCGAATTTGAATGGGAACACGCCGCAGGTCATGCATCCGCGCCGGTCGTGTCCGAGGTCTTTGCAGTGCGCCACCCACGCCCGGCGAATCCCGCAATCGCGGGGCTCCAGCAATTGTTCGATGAAGTCTGGCAGTGGACGGGCAGCGCCTACTCGCCCTATCCCGGCTTTCGCCCCTTGTCCGGCGTAGTCGCGGAATACAACGGCAAGTTCATGGCGAACCAGCTGGTGCTGCGCGGCGGGTGCTGCGCAACGCCCCCGGGCCACACGCGGGTGAGCTACCGCAATTTTTTCTATCCGCATCAGCGCTGGCAATTTGCCGGCCTGCGGCTGGCCCGGGACTTCGGCGCGAACGACTAAGCCTCAACTCGACAGGCCGCCGTTCACCTTCAGCGTTTGTCCGGTAATGAACGCGGCCTCATCCGACAACAGGAACACCGCCGCCTGCGCCACATCATCCACCTGACCAAAGCGCCCCAGCGGCGTGGCGGCCTCAACGTTGGCACGGTAGACCGGGTCCATCGCCTCCTCGGCAAACGCCGTGGCGATCCAGCCCGGCGCGATTTCGTTCACCCGCACCTCGGGCGCGAGCGAGCGCGACAGGGCACGGGTGAAACCGGTGACCCCGGCCTTCACGGCGGCAAACATTTCCGGATTACGCCCGCCCATCCCCCGCAGCGCCAAATCCCATGAGGTATTGAGCACACAGCCGCGATGCTCGCGTAGGACGGGCGCTGCCGCCCAGGAACACAGCATCGTGCCGCGCAAATCGGTATCAATCAGGCGCGCGAGTTTCTCGAGATCAGACAGCTGCGCGCCAGCGCCGGTGAGAATGTCGGCGCCGGCCACATTGCACCAGCCATCCAACCCGCCGAGGCGCGCGCTGGCCTGCGCGACCAAGGCCTCCACCTCAACCGGGTCGGCAACATCGGCGCCGAGCGCGTAGGCCCGTCCGCCACCGGCCACAATCTCGGCGACCAGCGCCTCGGTGGCCTGCGCTGAGCGCCGATAATTCAGCACCACTGCCGCGCCTTCGCGAACGCAGGCCAGCGCCACCGCTCGCCCGATGCCGCTGCTGGCGCCGGTGACGACGATCCGTTTGTTTGTCAGTCGCATGCTGGTGTTCCTCACTGAGTGGGCGCGGTCGCGGAATCTGGAAGGGAGGCGCCTGAGCCTTCCTAATAGCGTCCTGACCTTAAATCTGGCCCAATGTTCGTATTAACAGGGACGGAACTGGTGCGCACTTTGTGACGCCCTGCGCTTCATCCAATACCCGTAAAGGTAAGCCATCTTGAGGATGACATGACGCACCCCGAAGCCTCTAACGAGGAACTGGCCAGACTCATCGGCAGCATCGATATTCCGGCCTGCCCGGTGCAACTCGCCGCCGTGATGGTGGAGGCACAAAAGGATTTGCCGGACCTCCGTGTCTTATCTCAGCTGATCGCGGCCGATGTCGGGATGTCGGCAGCGGCACTCAAACTCGCCAACTCGGCGCTCTACCGCCCCGCACGCCGGCTCGACAGCGTGCCGCAAGCCGTGACCCATCTCGGCACCCGCAATATCGTCTGCATCGCCATTGCGGTGGCGCTCAAAAACCATCTCAACCAAGGGCTCCCCCAGCAGTGGCTGGAGGATTTCTGGCGCCGCGCGGGCCACTCGGCGCTCGGTGCCGGCCTGCTCGCCAAAAGCCTTCGAGGCACTTCGCCGGACGCGGCCTATACCTATGCGCTCTTTCACGATGCGGCGATGCCGCTGATGCTCCGGCGCTTTCCCGACTATCTGACGACGCTCGCGGAAGCCGACGACGCCGGCCTTGACCGCGCGGTGCTGGAGAATCGTCGACATGGCTGCAGCCACGCGCTGCTCGGCGCCTTGCTTGGCCGGAACTGGGGCATGCCGCGGGAACTGATTGCCGCCACCCGCGCGCACCACGACAGCGAGGCGCTCATTTCGGCGCGGGATGACATGCAGGGCGTGTCTCCCACCCTGATCGCCATTGGGCATGTGGCCGAAGATTTAGTGGACCAGATCTATGACGATCAGACCGTCGCGGGGAAACACACCGCCCAAACCAGCGCGATTTATCTCGAACTGGAACCGCAGGATCTGGTAGAGGTGCGCGAAGCGCTGGAGGCGGCGATTGAAGAACGCGAACCCTTCCTGCAGCGACAAGCGTTTAACCAATCGCACTAAGCCGTCGCCGGCGCTAGCTTGTTCAAGGCACAAGCGGCCTATTGCCCGGCGGTGGCGATCTCCGGCACCAGATAACTGAGCGCTTCCGGGGCCACGATCCGATAGGCCACCGGCGTGCGACTCAGGCGGCCCCGCAGCCAGGGCGCCGCGCCAGCAAGCACCGCCGGTGCGGCCTGGAGATAGGGCAAGCGCAGACTCAGCGGACGCCCCGGTGTTCCAGCGACGCGCACGGGGGCGTCCAGCCCCTCGGGCACCAGCGCAAAACGCGCCCAGTCCATTGTCCCGCCCCCGGCCAATTGTTTCTGCAGGGCGCTCGCCAACTGGCGGAGTTCTTTCATCACCGCCGCACAGGACGCCTGTTTGATTTTGAGATGCCGTGAGTCTTCGAACGCGCATTGCAGCCCGTCCCCGGCGGTGTAGAGCGGCGGCGCGCGGTCGCTGAAGGACCAGGCGGCGGCGGGCGCAGGTTCCGGCGGCAGGCTAGCCGGCACCGGCGTCAGTTTTAGCGTTTCGCGGGGGCGAGACGGCGACTCCGCCGGTTCAATCACGCGGTCCTCGCGTAACACGAGATCTGCCCCGCCGGCGGGCGTGGCGGCCGGCGACAGCGGTGGCGCGGGCAGTGCAGGCGGCTGCGGCACTGCGCTGGCATCCAGCGCATCAGCTGCGACAGAGGGTGCCCCGGCGCCGGCAGGCGCTTGGGGCGGCGCGGCGGCGAGCGGCGGCGCGGCCAGCACAGCGGGCTCGCCAGGACGCAACTCGGTGGTGGAGAAAGTCTGCACCGGGACGGCCGGCGAGTCGGCCGATTCAGCGGACCTGGTCTCGGCCAGCGCGGCTTCCGCCGTCGACGTGGGCGCCGACTCACAGGCCGCTTGCGCACACCAGGCGCCGGACACCTCGCGCTCAAAAGCGCCCTGCCCGGCCAAATTCGGCGCCGCCAGCATGATCTGGCCATGGTCGACAATCACCCGGACCTCGCCCTTGCCTTCGGCCACCAGTACCACCGACTCGGCGCTTGAGACTCGCCCCATCACCGCCTGCAACTTGCTGATGTAGGAACGCATGCCGCGTTGCCAGCCGGCTTTGCCGCGGGCGGCGCGCTGGGCTTCCTGCTCATGTCGGCGAATCAGCGCTTCCAGCGCCAGCGACGCAAACAGGCGGCGCTGCTCCAACGACGCATTGGCGAGGCTGACCACAATCTCCTGATAACTCGGCGCCTCGGCGCGCGCGCGCGGACTACAAGCCAGCGCAAGAAGCAGCAGCAAGACCGCCAGCCAGTGAGGCGTTTGCCCCGTCGTTAACCCGATCCTGCGCATTCAGTCCAAGCCCCCCATCACCTGCAAGATGGCGTAGTGGTCTTCAAAAAAGCGCTCGGACTTGAGTGTTGCCAGCGCGAACCACCGCGCATCGCGCGCGTCGTCACCGCCCGCCACCTGCGGCGGCGCCGGCCATGCGCTGAGGTCAAAGGCAAACACGTGCGTGATGGTGCGCCCACGTCGCGACCGCAGGGGATGGTCAAACACTCTCACGGCAGTGGGTTGCAGGGCGGCGTTGAGGTCGAGCCCGGTCTCCTCTGCCAACTCGCGCCGTGCGGCGGCCAGCAGCGACTCACCGGGATCAAGAAAGCCGCCGGGCAAGGCCAGCAAACCGAGCCCGGGTCGCCGCCCGCGCTCCACCAGCAAAATCTGATCGCGCCAGACGGCCAGGGTATCGACGGTGACAAAGACCGGCGGAAACGGCGCGCTCTGCCAGGCGCGCCGATAGTTCGCGATATACGCCTGCTCGGCTCGGAGGTCCTCGCCTGCGGGCTGATCCAGACCCTCACGCACCAACGCGTGCACGGCCGCTGGCACATAAGTTTCCAGCAGGTCCGTCACCGCTTCAGGGGCAGCTTCCAGCAGACGTTCGCTCAGTTCGGATTCAAAGCGGGGCGCCGACGGCGCAGGGAGGGTCGTCCAGTCGGGAAACAAGGGCGCGTAATAGGCGGCATCCGCGCGCTCCAGCCCCAGCAGCGAGCACTGCGCCGTCGCGGGATTAAGTCCCCGGGCGACGCATTCCGCCGCCACCAAACCGCGCACCGCCGCGGCCCAGCGCGCGTCGTCATACCAGCAGTCGGCGAGCGGCAGCGCGATGATGCGGGAATCGAGACCGGCCAAACGCAGCATGTGGAGGCGCTCGGCGGTCGACCAGGGATTGAGGGTATCGGGAGACTGCGCGGCCCCGCCGAGGATGAGCATGACGCAGTCGGCGGCGGCCAATGCGGTATTGATCAGTTCGAGATGACGGTGTTGCAGGGGCTGCAACCGCCCCACGCAGACGGTGATTCGCGTCGCGTCGCGCGGCGTTTCAGTCATCGAGGCCGGCGTTGAGCAGGGCCAGCGCCTGTGCGTGGAGCGCCGGACTCGCGGCAGCGATCACCCGCCCGCCGCCCCGAACAGGGGCTCCGCGCCAGTCTGTGACCACCCCACCTGCCGCCTCCACGATAGGCATCAGGGGCGCGATGTCGTAGAAGCCGAGCCCCGCTTCAATCACCAGATCGATATGCCCCGCCGCGAGCAGGCAGTAGGCATAGCAGTCGATGCCGAAGCGAGTCAGTCGCGCCGCCTGCGAGACGCGCTCGAAGGCGGCTAATTCAGTGGCAGAAAACATCTCGGGCGTGGTGGCAAACACCGACGCCTGCGCCAGCGCCACACCCGTTCGCACCTGCAGACGGCTGCGTGTACCGGCCCGCAGCAGCCACGCCGCCTCGCCGCCGCCGAGAAAAATCTCGCCAACGAAGGGCTGGCTCATCATGCCGAGCACCGGCACGTTGTGCTCGCATAGCGCGATCAGCGTGCCCCAGGTGGGCGCGCCGCTGATGAACGCGCGGGTGCCATCGATGGGGTCAATCACCCAGCGGTATGGGCTCGCGCCAAGATGCTCGCCGAACTCTTCGCCGAGAATGCTGTGATCGGGATAGCGCTGGAGAATTGCCGCGCGGAGCGCGCGCTCGGCGTCGCGGTCGGCTTCCGTGACAGGATCAAAACGCAAGCCGCCTTTGTCCGTCACCGGCAAGGCTTGCCGGAAGCGAGGGAGCACCACCTCGGCGGCAACCCGCGCCAACTCGGGCATAAAATCCTGAAACTCTTGCACCGATTGGGAGTCCATGAGGCGGTCGTTAGCACAATGGCGGGGATGGCCGAATCATGACACTGCGTTGTTGCTGAGTACAATGCAGAGGCCTCAAACCAAGCGCATGGAGACAGTGTCCCGATGAACCGAATGTTCCTCTTTCTGGCGACCAACGCCGCGGTGGTGATGGTCTTGTCAGTGGTCCTGACCATGCTCGGCTTCAACCGTCCCGGCACGAGCATGCTGCCCTGGCTCGCGATGACCGCCCTCATCGGCATGGGCGGCTCGTTTATTTCCTTGTTGATGTCGAAATCGATGGCGCTGCGCTCTGTCGGCGCCGAGGTCATTACCGATCCCCGCAGCGCCACCGAGCGCTGGCTGGTCGATACCGTGCGCCGCCAGGCGGAGAAGGCCGGTATCGGTCTGCCGGAGGTGGCGATTTTTGATTCACCCGAACCTAACGCCTTCGCCACCGGCTCCGATCGCAATAACGCGCTGGTGGCGGTGAGCACCGGTCTGCTCCAGCAAATGAATCAGGACGAGGCCGAAGCCGTGCTGGGTCACGAGATCAGCCACGTCGCCAACGGCGATATGGTCACGCTCACGCTGATTCAGGGCGTGGTGAACACCTTTGTGATGGTGTTTGCTTCGGTGATTGCGAGCGCGCTGGATCGCGGGAACGAACGCGAAGGCGGCGGCCGCGGCATGGGCTACTACCTAGGCTATATGCTGGCGCAGGCGGTGCTCGGCGTGTTGGCGTCGATCGTTGTGTGCTGGTTCAGCCGACAGCGCGAGTTTCGCGCGGATGCCGGCGGCGCGCATCTGGCCGGTCGCCAGAAGATGATCTCAGCCCTCGAACGCTTGCAGCTCGCCCATGCGCCGCAGTTGCCGGGCAACATGGCGGCCTTCGGCATCAGCGGCAATCTGCTGGGCGGTCTGGGGCATCTCTTCGCAACTCATCCTCCGCTGACGGATCGGATCGACGCCCTGCGTCGCAGCGGCTGATCCCTCGCCTGCCGGCTTTCAGCGGTCGGCAGGAATTTCTCGGCGAAACACGGGTCGCGGCTTACAATGCGCGCCTTCTCCACCACCCACTAACTGACGCCAAATGCCGATGCTGCGAGTCTTCTCCTCTATTTACGACCGAACCATACTGGCGTTTCCCCGCTTAACCCTGCTCGTGCTGGGCCTCTTGCTGGTGGTGTTCAGCGTGGGCATCAGCAAATTTCGCATCGACGCGTCAGCGGATTCGCTGTTGCTCGACAACGACACCGACTTCCAGGCATGGCGGGATATGACCAAGCGCTATCCCACCCGCGACTTCCTGTTTGTGACGGTGACGCCCAAAGCCGACCTGTTCGACCCCGCCTCCCGCCAGCTGGTGTCCGCTATTCGCGAGCGGCTGAAGGGGCTGTCAGCGGTGGAATCAGTCCTCAGCATCCTTGACGTGCCGCTCGTTAAAAATCAGGCAACGAGCCTTTCCGAAGCGTCCACCAAATACCGCACGCTGGAGTCTCCGGACGTCGATCTGGCCAAGGCCAAAGACGAACTGCTCACCAGCCCGCTCTACCGCAAAGTGGTGTTAAGCGAAGACGGCCGCACGACAGCAATCCGCGTGCTGCTGCGCGACCACCCGGAGTTCCGGCAGCTGGCCATCGAACGGGGCGATCTGGTGTTCAAGCGCGCCAATGGCACGCTGACCGAGGCGGAGGCGGCGCGCCTCGCCGTGGTAGAGCCTGCCTATCAGACGGGCAAGCGGACGCAAGAGGACGTGAATCGCTCGGCGATCGAACAACTGCGCGGCGTGCTGGATAGTTTCAAAGGCGAGGCTCGCATCCACCTCGGCGGCCTGCCGATGATCACCAACGACCTCATCACTTTCGTGCGCAGCGACATCATGGTGTTCGGGATCGGCGCGCTGGTGCTCGCCATCACCATGCTGGGCTACCTGTTCCGCGAGATGCGCTGGGTGCTGATTCCGCTCGCCACCTGCATTTATTGCACGGTGGTGATTCTTGGCCTGCTCGGGCTGGTGGGTTGGGAGCTGACCGTCATCTCCTCGAACTTCATCGCGCTCACGCTGATTCTCACGATTTCGATCAACATCCATCTCATCGTCCATTACATGGAGCTCTATCGGGAGCACCCCGAGCACTCACAGTACGAACTCGTGCGCATGATGGCGCACGACATGGCCAAGCCCTGCCTCTACACCAACCTCACCTCCATCGTGGGCTTCATCTCGCTGGTGACCAGCGACATCAAACCCATCATCGACTTTGGCTGGATGATGTCGCTGAGTCTGGTCGTGGTGTTTGTGGTGCTCTTCACCTTCATCCCCAGCGTGATGCTGCTGATGACCAAGAAGCCGCTGAAAGTCAGCGATGAGGGCAACGCCAGCTTTACGGCGAGCCTCGCCCGCTTTACCGACCGTCACGGCACGCTGGTGTTAGCCGCCACCGTGCTGATCTCGGTGCTGGGCGTGTGGGGCACCCTGAAGCTCCAGGTCGAAAACAGCTTCATCAACTACTTCAAGCAATCCACCGAGATTTATCAGGGCCTGAAGCAGGTAGACGAAACCCTCGGCGGCACCACGCCGATCGACATCATTCTCAAATTCCCCAAAGAAACTGCCGCCCCGCCCACGACCACACCCGACGGCGAAGATGCGGAACTCGCGGCGATGTTTGACGACACCACGTCGCAGAAATCCGACTACTGGTTTACGCCAGAGAAAGTCGCGCGCATCAAGCAGGTTCACGACTATCTCGAGACCATCCCGGGCGTCGGCAAAGTCACCTCGCTGGCGTCGATGGTGCGGGTGGCGGAAGACTTGAACAAAGGCCGCGAATTCAATCCGTTTGAACTCAACGTCATCTACAAGCAGCTGCCGGACAATCTGAAGGACGAGATGATCTCGCCCTATATTTCGATCGATGCGGACGAAGCGCGCATCTCGCTGCGCATCCTCGACTCGCAGGCCAATCTGCATCGGCAGGCGCTGCTCGAAGCAATTCGCACAGGCCTCATGCACGACGTCGGCCTGAAGCCCGAAGAGTTTGAAATGGTGGGCCTGCTGGTGCTCTACAACAACATGTTGCAGAGCCTTTATTCCTCCCAGATTCAGTCGCTCGGCTGGTCGATCCTCGGCGTGCTGGGCATTCTCTGGGTGCTGTTCCGCTCCTTCAAAGCGGCGGTCATTGGCGTTATCCCCAATATCGTCGCGGCCGCCGGCGTATTGGGCTTCATGGGCTGGATGGGCATTCCACTCGACATGATGACGATCATGGTGGCCTCACTCACGATTGGTATCGCGGTGGAAGATTGCATCCACTATCTGTATCGCTATGGGGTGGAGTTCGCGCGGATCCGCGACGGCGTTGAGACCATGTACTACTGTCACTCGAACATCGCCAAGGCCGGGTTCTACACGACGCTGGTGGTGTGCTTTGGTTTCTCGATTCTGGTGCTCTCGAATTTTGTGCCTAGTATCATTTTTGGCGTACTGACCACGGTGGCCATGACGGTCGCCATTCTGGGCGCGCTGACCTTGATGCCCAAACTCATCCTGATGTGGAAGCCCTTTCACTAAAACCTTTTGTCATTACACGGAGCATTAATCGCATGAAGCCGTCTTCCCGCTTGTTTGCCCTCTTGCTGGGCATGTTCTGCGTGGCCCCCGCGTTCGCCGACGAAACCTGTGTGTCGCCCTATATGAAGCGCCTCAGCACGCAGGAAGATTTCATGTACATCTGGACGCTGGGCGTGATTGGCATGGGTGACGAGCAGGACAAGCTGGTCACTATCGACGTGCGCCCCGGCTCCAAAACCTTCGGCAAGATGATCAACAGCGTGTCGGTGGGCGGGCGCAACGAAGCGCATCACTCGGGCTACACCGACGACCGCCGCTTCCTGTGGGCGGGCGGTCTGGACAGCAGCAATATCTTCATCTTCGACGTCCACAGCGACCCGGCCAAACCGAAACTGGTGAACACCATTACCGACTTCGTCGCGACCAGCGGCGGCGTGGTGGGCCCGCACAGTTTCTACGCCCTGCCCGGCCGCATGCTCATCACCGGCCTGTCCAATAATCAGGACCACGGTGGCCGCAGCGGCATGGTGGAATACAGCAATGAGGGCGAATATCTCGCCACCCATTGGATGCCGACCGACGACAACCTCAATGGCGCGGTGAAGACCGGCAAACTGGCCGACGGCTACGGTTACGACGTGCGCGCCCTGCCCCGCTTGAACGTGATGCTCACATCCTCGTTCACTGGCTGGAACAACTACATGATGAACCTCGGCAAGATGATGGCCGACGGCGAAGCCATGAAGCGTTTTGGCAATACGGTGACGGTGTGGGACCTGCACACCAAAAAGCCGCTGAAGATTTTTGATGTGCCCGGTGCGCCGCTCGAGATTCGCTGCGCCTGGAATGAAAAACACGACTACTGCCTGACCGCCACCGCGCTCACTTCGGAAATCTGGCTGATCCATCGCGACAAGGCCGGTGAGTGGCAGGCGCAGGCCGTGGCCACGATCGGCGACCCGAAGAAGATTCCGCTGCCCGTCGACATCTCCATCGCCGCAGACGACTCACGCCTGTGGGTCAACACCTGGAACGACGGCATGACGCGCCTGTTCGATATCTCGGATCCCTTCCATCCCAAGCAGATCTACCAGAAGAACATTGGCGCCCAGGTGAACATGGTGTCGCAAAGCTGGGACGGCAAGCGGGTGTATTTCACCTCCTCGCTGCTCGCCAGCTGGGACAAGACCGAAGGGCCAGAAGGCGACCTGCAGTACTTCAAGGCCTACAACTGGGACGGCAAAGCGCTTAAGCCCGCGTTCAAGATGAACTTCGTGAAAGAGAAGCTGGGCCGTCCGCATCAGATGACGCTGAACGCCCGCGCGATCTACGCGCAATCTGCCCTGGATGCACCGACCGCTGAGGTCGCGACGACGGCCAAGTAAGATGCGACGGCGGGCGCGGCGCTGTTGGGTCCGCGCCCTGCTGCCAGCCGTCCTCGGCTTTTTGATCACGCCCCGGGCGCTGGCCCACGAGTCGCCAGCGTCCGCTATCACCCTCAGCGCACCGACCCCCGGCAGTTACGCGCTGCCCCCGATCCGGCAGGCGCCAGACGGCAAAGTGCTGGACGAATCCGGCCAGCCACTCTCCCTGCAGGCCCTGTTCGGGCACAAGCTCGTGGTGCTGAGTTTCATCTATACGCACTGTGCTGACGGCAAGGGCTGTCCATTGGCGAGTATGACGCTGGCACAGACGGCCAAGCGGCTCGCCGCCCGCAAAGCGCTGGCAGCGCAGCTGCGCTTCATCAGCGTGAGCTTTGACCCCGCCCGCGATACGCCCGAGGTGCTCGAAGACTACGCCCGACACTTCCGCCCCCAAGGATTTGATTGGCGCTTCGTCGCGGCGGCGCCGTCCGACATGCGCGCCCTGCTGGGCGGGTATCGTCAGGATCTGCAGCGCGAAGGCGGCGAATTAGCGCACAACCTGCGGGTGTTTCTGATCGACGCCCAAGGGCGGATTCGCAATGAATACACCTCGGGCTTTCTGGATTCCAAACTGCTCGGCGCCGACATCGAAACGCTGCTGCTGGCGCCCGCGCCATCGACCAGCGCCTCGCCTGCGGCAAGCACCGGCAGCGGTGACCCGCGCGGCGGCTATGACTCCAACGCCTACGCCAGCCAGTCGCGGGCACTCGGTGCGCGCCGCCCGGAAGCGCTCGACTTGCGCGCGCGACTGCAGGCTGGCGAAGCCGGCTTGCCCGCCCTCCCAGGCCCGCTACCGACATCGGCGCAAATCGCGCTGGGCCGTCGGCTGTTCTTTGACCGCCGACTCTCGCATAACAACACCCTGTCCTGCGCCAGCTGCCATGTGCCCGAGCAGGGCTTTACCAGCAATGAACTGGCGACGCCGGTCGGTATTGAAGGCCGTACCGTGCGGCGTAACGCACCAACGCTGCTCAACGTGGGCCTGCTGCCGCGGCTGTTTGTGGACAGCCGTGAGCCACGCCTCGAGCAGCAGATCTGGGCCCCGCTGCTGGCGGCCAACGAAATGGGCAATCCGTCGATCGGCTATGTGCTGGAGAAAATTGCCGGCCTGAAAGACTACGCGGGCCAATTTGAAACCGCGTTTGACGGCCAGTCTGCCAGCATGGAAACGCTAGGGGCGGCGCTTGCCGCCTACGAGCGGAGCTTGATTGCCGGCGACAGTCCCTTTGACCGCTGGCGCGCCGGCCAGCCGGAGCCTGATTTTTTGCCCGCTGCCGAACGCGGCTTCGCGATCTTCTCGGGCAAAGCCGCCTGCAGCAGTTGCCACACGCTTAGCGCGCACGACGCGCTCTTTACCGACCACGACCTGCACAACACCGGCATCGGCTACGCCCAAGCCATGCAAACGCCACCGGCGCGCGCGACGGTCACGCTGGCGCCCGGCACCCGGGTGCCCGTGCTCGCCCGCGACCGCGCGGTCGAACTCCTGCAGAACACGCAAGATTTGGGGCGGTATGAAGTGACGCAACAGCCCGCTGACCGCTGGCGTTTTCGCACGCCGTCCCTGCGCAACGTGGCGCTGACAGCGCCGTATATGCACGACGGCTCCCTGCCCGATCTGGCCGCCGTGATCGATTTCTACAATGCCGGCGGGATCGCCAATGAAGGGCTGGACCCGCGTCTCAAGCCGCTGGGCTTAAGCGCCGCGGAACGCGCCGATTTGCTGAGCTTTCTGCAATCTCTGACCGGCCACTCGGTGCCGGCACTGGTGCGCGACGCCTGGGCGGCGCCGATTGGCGACGCAACCCGCCGCTGAACGCCTCGCCGCTAGCGCGTGCTTCGCTGATAATTCCTCCCCCTAGCGATGGAGACTGCCTGTGGACGCTCTGGAGACTTTCCGCGCCGAGACGCGCGCCTGGCTGGAGGCCAACTGCCCGGCCTCAATGCGCACCCCGATGCCCGAAGACGAACGCGTGTGGGGCGGGCGCAATCCGGTCTTCAAGCACCCCGACAGCCAGCGCTGGATGGCGGCGATGGTCGAGCGCGGCTGGACCGTCCCCACCTGGCCGCGTGAATACGGCGGCGGCGGCTTAAGCGCGGCCGAGGCGCTGGTTCTTAAAGAAGAAATGCAGCGTTTGCGCTGCCGCCAGCCCTTGTTCGGGTTCGGTATCAGCATGTTGGGGCCGGTGCTTCTCACTCGCGGCACGCCGGCACAAAAAGCCGCTTTTCTGCCGCCGATCGCGCGCGGCGAAATTCGCTGGTGTCAGGGCTATAGCGAGCCCGGCGCAGGCTCGGATCTGGCTTCGCTGCAAACCCGCGCCGAAGATCGCGGTGAGCACTGGCTGGTCAACGGGCAAAAAGTCTGGACCTCCTACGCCCATCTCGCGGACTGGATTTTTTGTCTGGTACGCACCAGCAGCGAATCCAAACACGGCGGCATCAGCTTCCTGTTGTTCGATATGGCGAGCCCTGGCGTGGAAGCGCGGCCGATCAAACTCATCAGCGGCGCCTCTGCCTTTTGTGAGACGTTCTTCACCAATGTCGAAGTGCCCAAAGCCAATCTGGTGGGCAACATCAACGGCGGCTGGG
>CANFVX010000032.1 GCA_947450495.1 Gammaproteobacteria bacterium | reverse complement strand
CATGCTGCCGTTTGGTACTTCGACGTGATCTCGCCCTACGCCTATCTGCATCTGAAGCAGTTTGCGCGGCTGCCGGCGGACCTACAGATTGACTACCGCCCGGTGCTATTTGCCGGCCTGCTCAAGCACTGGGGCACCAAGGGTCCGGCGGAGTTGCCGGCCAAGCGCCTGCATACCTATCGCCAGAGCGTGTGGTTGGCGCGCGAACTCGGCGTGCCGTTTCGCATGCCGCCGCGCCATCCTTTCAATCCGCTCAAGGTGCTGCGGTTGTTGATTGCGCTGGGCAGCACGCGGGAGGCGATCGAAACCGCGTTTGATTTCATCTGGGGCGAAGGGCGGGATATCGATACCGAATGGCCGGCGCTGTGCGCGGCGCTTGGGGTGGCGGCCGACACGCCGCTGATCAACGCGCCTTTGGTGAAGGAAACCCTCACCCGGAATACCGCCGAAGCGGTGGCCGCCGGCGTGTGGGGCGTGCCCACTTTCGCGGTGAGTGGCGAACTCTTCTGGGGGGCCGACTCGGTCAATTTCATGAACGCCTTTCTGGCCGACCCCACGCTGTTGGCGAGTCCGGACATGCAGCGCGCCGCCACCGCGGAAATCGGTGCCGAGCGAAGAATTCCGGGCGGCGCGCCCGCCCTCTAGCGGCGGTGTTCAGAGCGACTTCGCGGACACCTGCGGGTGGCCGCGCGGGGATTAGTGCGCGGTTTCGTCCATCGACCGGAGACGACTGGCCATCAGACGCATCACGCCAAGCGCGAAATAAGGCGTTTGGGTGACCAGAAACAGGAACCGCTTTTCGTCGACCTCAATGAGCTTGCAGTCGGTGCGGGCGATAGCCGAAGCGCTGCGGGGCCGGGCGTCGATTAGCGCCATCTCCCCGAAGAGTTCGCCGGCCTTCAAGGTTCGCAGCAGACGCTGGCGGACCGCGATGTCGACCTCGCCTTCAAGCAGCACGTAGAACGAGCCCGCTGGGGCCCCCTCTTCAAAAATGACCGTTCCTGCACTAACGACAAAGACTTTTTCTTCGTGGCGGAACATGTGGGCGAAATCAAAATCCATCACGCACTCCATTGGGTTTTTTGCGGAGAAGATCAGCCAGGAGGGAGCTTTCCGGCACGCCGTCAAGCCGGCGCTCAGAATACGCCGGCGCTCAAACCTGCCGCCAGCGTCTGTCCGAGCAGCCCGCAATCTGCGAGCTGCGAGTCTTCGAAGTCGCCCGCGAGAATGACCGGCGCGGCCACCGACCGCCAGCCAAGGCCGGTGACGATGCGTTCGATGGCGCTACGGGCGCCGGTGCCATCGTTACCGCCGCGAATGAACAACCCGTAAGGCAGGCCCCGCGTGTGCTCAAGGCAGGGGTAATAGATGCGATCGAAAAAGTCCTTCAGGCCGCCGGACATATAGCCAAAGTTCTCCGGCGTGCCGAGGATGAGGCCCTGCGCCGCCAGCACGTCTTCGGCGCTGGTCTGCAGCGCTTCGCGCACCACGACGTCGATATCGCCGCAGTCCGGATCCCGCGCCCCCACCAGCACGGCCTCGAGCATGCGGCGCGTGGCGCCGGTCTGGCTGTGATAAACAACGAGCAGGCGTTTGGTCGACATGGCCCGATTATGGCCGATCTGCGCGGATGCCTCGCCGGGTATCGCGAGGCGCATGCCGCTCGCTACACTCGCCGCAACTTCACGCCCGAAAGGCTAGCCATGGATCGCACCAAACAGCTTCATCGAGTGCCCGTGACCGGCGGTGATTACACCGTCGCCGAGTGGGCGGGTCAGGACTCGCCCTTGCTGGCGATCCACGGGATCACCGCTTCGCACATGGCCTGGCCGGCGGTGCTCAACCACCTTGGCCGCGACTATCGCGTGCTGGCGCCGGATCTGCGCGGGCGCGGCGCGAGCAGCGAACTGCCGGCGCCTTACGGCTTCGCCACGCACGTGGAAGATTTACGCGCCACGCTCGATCACTTCGGCGTCGCGCGGGCGGTGCTCTGCGGACACTCGCTGGGCGCCTATATTTCGCTGGCCTTCGCCGAGCGCTATCCCGAGCGCGTGAGCGGACTGGTACTGGTCGACGGCGGGATCGCGCTGCCGCGCCGCACCGAGATCAGCCCGGAGCAAATGATCAAAGCGGTGCTGGGGCCGGCGCTCGCGCGGCTCGAAATGCGCTTCGCCGATAACGCCGCCTACCACGATTTCTGGCGCGCACATCCGGCATTTCAGGATGCGGGCGCGTGGAATCCGGAGGCGCAGGCCTATGTCGACTACGACCTCGTCGGTGAGCCGCCGGCCATGCGCTCCAGAGTGAACGCCGAAGCGGTTGGCGTGGACGCCCACGAACTGCTGGCGCCGGATTTGGTGACTTTGATCGACCGCATCAGCGCACCGATGCTGCTGCTCACCGCCCCGCGCGGCCTGCTCAATCAGCCGCAGCCGCTGATGCCGCTCGCTGCGGTGGCCGACAAATGCGCGCGGCTGGCGCATCTCACTCACCTCGAAATTGCGGACACCAACCACTACACCATCGTCACCGGCAGCGGTCGCGCGCAGGTGGCCGCCGCCATCGATACGTTCATCGCCACGCGGTGCGCCCCATGAACCGCCGCCTGTTCTCGATGATCGGCACGCCCATCCTCGCGCTTATCGCCGCGTCCATTTACACCGAGTGGCGCGCCGGCAAAACGGCGCTGGAGGTCGAACAGTTCTGCAAAGCCTTCACCCCGGGCCTGACGGCACAGGAGTTCGCCAAGATTGCGCTGGCCAACGGCTACGCGGTGAACGATCTCGGGGCCGGCGCGCCGAGCTTGATGGCGTCCAAAGTGGCCTACACCTTTCGCCGCGAGGTCTATGGCTGCGTGGCCGATCGCGATGCGAAGGGCATGGTCACCGGCACCCACCCCGAGCACACTTTCGTCGAGGAATAGCCGTGTATCTGCCGAATCACTTTGCTGCCCCCGATGAGGCCGCGTGGCGCTTCATGGAGGCGCATCCGTTTGTTCTGTTGATTACGGCAGCGGGCGACGCGCCCGGCGTCAGTCACGTTCCAATGCTTGTGCGGGACGAGGGCCAGCGTCTGGAGTTCCATCTGGCGCGGGCCAATCCGCAGGCGGCGCTGCTGACCGGTGGCGCGACCGCCACCGCGGTCTTTCATGGCCCTCACGCCTATGTCTCGCCGCGCTGGTACGCGGCGCCCAACGTGCCAACCTGGAATTTCGCCACCGTCCACGTGCGCGGCACGGTGCGGGCGCTGGACGATGCCGGCACGGCGGCCACCGTCGCCGCCTTCTCGCGCGAATACGAAGGCCCCGAAGGATTGGGCGAATTTGAACAGTCCACCGCCTACGCCGCGCTGCTGAAGGGCATCATCGGTTTTGAGCTGCGGGTCGAATCCTGCGTGGGCAAGTTCAAGCTGAGCCAGAACCGCACGGAGGCGGATCGCGAACAGGTCGCCCGCATGCTGGCCGCCGATCCGCGCAGCGAGGTGCAGGAGACCGCCGCAATGATGCAGGCACTGCAAGCGCGCGCCGGATAGGCAGCAACCGATACTGCCGTTATCTTTAGGCCTGCAACCCGACCCACGATCTTTCAAGCGAAGACCTTCATGCAGCAGCAAGCCATCGATCTCGTCACGCGCTATTACGCCACGTTCAACGCCGGCGACATGGCGAGCTTCCTCGAACTCCTCACCGACGACGTCGCCCACGACATCAATCAGGGCAAGCGCGAAACCGGCAAAGCGGCCTTCGCCGTTTTCATGCAGCACATGAATCGCTGCTATCGCGAAGCACTGGTGGACCTGTGCGTGATGGCGAATGCCGACGGTACCCGCGCCGCGGCCGAGTTCACCGTGCTCGGTACCTATCTAACCACCGACGAAGGACTGCCGCCGGCGAGCGGGCAAACCTACCGCTTACCGGCCGGGGCATTTTTTGAGCTGCGCGACGGGCGCGTGGCGCGCATCAGCAACTACTACAACCTGCCCGACTGGATTGCGCAGGTCGGCGGCTGAAATGAACAGCGCCATCACCATTCGCGTCTTGACGGGGAATGACCCCGCCCTGCGCGAGGTGGTGTCAGACCTCGCCCGCTTACGCATCGAAATTTTTCGCGACTTTCCCTATCTCTACGACGGCACGCTCGCCTACGAAGAGCGCTACATCAGCACCTACCTGGAATGCGCGGAAAGCCTGTTCGTCATCGCGCTGGACGGCGAGCGCGTGGTGGGCGTGGCAACCGCGCTGCCGCTCGGCGAGGAAACCGACGAATTCAAACAGCCCTTTATCGAGGCCGGCATCGACCCGGAAAAGGTGTTTTATTGCGGGGAATCCGTGCTGCTGGAGGCCTACCGGGGACGCGGCATCTACCGTCGCTTTCTGGCGGAGCGCGAAGCCTACGCGCGGCGCCTCGGCCGCTTTGACCGCATCAGCATGTGCGCGGTGGTGCGGCCGGAGGATCACCCGCGACGGCCTCCCGGCTACGTGTCGCTAGACGCGGTCTGGGATCATTTTGGGTATCAACCCCGACCAGATTTGGTCGCGAGCTTCGCGTGGAAAGACCTGGATGAGGACCAGTCTTCGACCAAGCAAATGGTATTCAGGGAGAAGATGCTGTGAGCGGGACGACGAACAATCGGGTGGTGCGGGTGGCCTCGGCGCAATATCCCATCGGCTTCTTCAAGCGTTGGGGCGACTACGAAGCCCATATCACGCAGTGGGTTGCCGAGGCCGCGCTGGGCAGGGCGCGCCTGCTGGTGTTCCCGGAGTATTTCTCGCTGGAAATCAGTTCTACTTTCGGGCCGGAAATTTATAGCGACCTGCACGCCACGCTGGAAAAACTCAGCCACGCGCTGGGTGGGTTTGTCGCGCTGTTTCGGAGCTTGGCGCAGAAATATCACGTGCACATCTGCGCCGGCAGTTTTCCGGTGCGCGACGGCGGCACCTACTACAACCGCAGCTATTTTTTCTGGCCGAACGGTCACTGCGAGTGGCAGGAAAAACTGCAGATGACGCGCTTTGAAAAAGAACGCTGGAACGTGTCCGGCGGTAGCGGGGTGAATGAATTCCTCACGGAGTTTGGCACCGTGGCGGTGAATGTCTGTTACGACAGCGAGTTCCCGCTGTTCGCCCGCCAGCAGGCCGAGCAGGGCGCGGAAATTATTCTGGTGCCAAGCTGCACCGACACCATGGCGGGCTTTCACCGCGTGAAAATTGGCTGTCAGGCGCGCGCGCTGGAGAACCAGTGCTACGTCGTGCAGTCGCCGACCATTGGCAGCTGCGACTGGCAAGCCGCGGTGGATGAAAACGTTGGTGTGGCCGCGTTCTATACGCCGGTCGACAACGGTTTTCCGCCCAACGGTATTTTGACTTCGGGTAAACCGCACGAACCGCAGTGGGTGTACGCGGATCTGGATCTGGACGCCATTCAAAGGGTCCGAGAGCAAGGTCAGGTATTCAACTACCGTGACTGGGATGGGCAACACCGGCATGTGCGCCGGCCCAAAGACTAAAAACGATCGGGAGAAATTTAGATGAGCATGGTGAAAGAATTTCGTGAATTTGCGATGCGTGGCAACGTGGTCGACCTCGCCGTGGGCGTGGTGATTGGCGGCGCCTTCGGCAAGATCGTGTCGTCGGTGGTGGCCGACGTCATCATGCCGCCGCTCGGCTTGCTGATGGGCGGGGTCAATTTCAGCGGCCTGAAGCTGGTGCTGAAAGAAGCCGCCGGCGACAAAATCCCGGCCGTCACGCTTAACTACGGCGCGTTTATTCAAAGCTGCGTGGATTTCATCATCGTGGCGTTTGCGATTTTCGCGCTGGTGAAGCTGATGAATTCCCTCAAGCGAGAAGAAGCCGCCGCGCCGGCCGAGCCCGCGCCGCCGCCGGCGCAGGAAGTCCTGCTGACGGAAATCCGCGACCTGTTAAAAGCACGCCAGTAAACCCGGGAGCCCCGCGCCATGCCTCATCTCGCCTTGCCCGCAGTCACCCTCAACTACCAACTTGATGGCGAGGCGGGTGCACCGGTGGTGATGCTGTCGAACTCGCTGGCCTCACGGCTCGCGATGTGGGACGCCCAGGTGCCGGCGCTGCTGGGCGCGGGTTTTCAGGTGCTGCGTTACGACACCCGCGGGCACGGCGCGTCATCCGTGCCCGCCGCCCCCTGGCGGGTGGCGGATCTGGCGCAGGATGCGGTCGACCTGCTTGATGCGCTCGGCATTACCACCGTGCATTTCTGCGGGCTGTCGCTCGGCGGCATGACCGGGCAGTGGCTGGGCACTCACCACGGGCAACGCCTGCGCTCTCTCACGCTATGCGCCACCACCGCCTACGCCGGCCCGCCGGAAGTCTGGCGCGAACGCATTGCGCTGGTGGCAGCCGGGGGCATGGCGGCGGTGGCAGATCCCACGATCAACCGCTGGTTCACCGCCGCCGGGCAACAGGCCTTGCCGGCAGCGATAGCGCCGATCCGCGAAGCGATTCTGGCGACGCCGGTCGCGGGCTACACGGGCTGCGGCGGCGCGATCGCGGAGATGGATCAACGCAGCAGCATTACCGCCATCCGCACCCCCACGCTGGTGATGGTGGGCGCCGATGATCCCAGCACCCCGGTCGCGGCCTCGGCGTTTCTGCAGCAGCAGATCCCCGGCGCGGAACTTGTGGTGATTCCCGAGTCCATGCATTTGTTCAATGTGGAGAAAGCGGCAGCCTTCAACGCCGCCTTGCTGGCCTTTCTTCAGGCGCAAGCCTGACCGTGAGCCGCCGCGAGCGGGCGGTGCCGGCGCCAGGCAACCGCAATCAGCGGGTGTGGCGTACCGTGCTGCAAATCCCACGCGGCAAGGTGGCCACCTACGGTCAGATTGCGGGTCTGGCGGATGTGCCCGGCCCCACCGGCCCGCGTCAGGTGGGCTATGCGCTCGCGGCGCTGGCGAGCGACAGCGCAGTGCCCTGGCAGCGGGTGGTCAACGCCGCCGGCGCGGTCAGTGCCCGCGACACCGTTGGCGGCGCCAGCCAGCGCGCGCTGCTGGAAGCCGAAGGCATCACCTTTGATGCGCGCGGCAAAATCGACTTTGAACGCTACCGGTGGACCCCATGAACGACGCTCCCACACCCACCCCCAGAGCCCGCCGACACGGCGGCGGCTTGCTGCTGGGGGTGATAGTCCTGGCGGCGCTGCTCTATCGCAGCGTCGACCCCGCCGCGAGCGAACCTGTGTACTGCCCTGAAGAAGGTCCCGCAGATTCGGCAACGGTCGTCATGCTCGCCACCAGCTGGTGCCCCTACTGCGCCAAGGCGCGCAAGTATTTGCAGAAACGCCAGGTGCCCTACTGCGAATACGACATCGAACACTCGAAGACCGGCGAGGCCCTGCATCAACGTTCGGGGCACTCGGGGATCCCGGTCATCTTCATCGACGGTCGCGTGATCGCAGGCTACGACCCGGACGCGCTGGGTCTCGCCCTGCATCAGCGTCGGACTAAAACCACGCCGGACGCCACGGAGCGCATCAGCTTCCCGCCGATCCGCGCAAACCAGTAAGGAGAGCCGCCATGCAGGAGCCAAACTTCCAGATGATCGACACCAACGGCGTGACGCTGCGCACGGTGGTGGCGGGCGACGGCCCCTTGGTCATCCTGCTCCACGGCTGGCCGCAGTGCTGGTATCTGTGGCGGCATCAGATTGCGCCGCTGGCCGCCGCCGGCTATCGCGTGGCGGTACCCGACCAGCGCGGCTTTGGCGGCAGCAGCCTGCCGAGTGCGGTCGAGGACTACAACATTCGCACCATGGCGGCGGATGTGGTGGGGCTGGCCAAGGCGCTGGGCTACGAGGAGTTCAATCTCATCGGCCACGACTGGGGCTGCATCATCGCGTGGAATACCGCGCTGCTGCATGAAGACACCTGCCGTTCGGTGATGGGACTCTCGGTGCCGTTCTGGCGCGCGGGCAAGGCCACGCTCGATCCGCCGGGCATGGACGACCGCTTCTGGTACATCCGTTATTTCCAGACGCCCGGCGTAGTGGAAGCCGAGCTCGAAGCCGACGTGCGCGAAAGTCTGCGCCGCGCCTACTGCGGGCTCTCGGCCGACGCGCCGCCGCTGCAGTGGCTGCGCCAGCTGGAACATCCGCGCAGCGCGAAGCTGCTGGACGTTTTGCCGCCGGTGCCACAACTGCCGGCGTGGTTGAGCGAAGCGGATCTCGACTACTACGTGGCGCAATACCAGCGCAGCGGCTTTCGCGGGCCCTGCAATCTCTATCGCAATCTGCCCACCATGAACGCGCTCACGCCGGAACTCGAAGGCAAGAAATTCTCGCAGCCGGCGGCCTTTGTGGCCGGGCGGCAAGACCCGGTGCTGCATTACGACGCGAAGTGGGAATCGTGGTTTCCGCAGTCCTTTGAGGACCTGCGTTTCATGAGCTTCATTGAAGGGGCGGGCCATTGGCTGCAGCAGGAACAACCCGCCGCGACCACCGCGCAGATCCTGCGCTTCCTGCGTGAGGTAGAGCCGCGCTAGGGGCGCGGCCTAGAACGCCTTGCGGAATTCGTCCAGCGCGTAGTCGAGTAGCGTCCCCACCCGGGAGATCAGCAGCGGGGTCATGACCAGCAGGCGCGAGCGGCGGTCGTCCGGGTTTTCGATTTCTTGCAGATAGCCGCGCTCCACCGCCCGGTTCACATACTTCATGGCCGTTTGGGTGCTGAACGATTTCATGCACAGATAGGCGTCCGATCGAGGCATGGGCTCACCGTGCCGGACCCACATCTGGGCGAACAGCTTCATGTAGTGCAGGTCGAGAAATTCGTCCTCGCCAAACAGCGTCGTCCAATACTGATCGAAGGCATTCAGCGCCATGACCAGCTTCACATGCGCCGCCTTGGGCACTCGGCCAATGGTGGCTGGGGAATCGGTCGCGTCCGTGCGTTTGTCGGGTATTCCTTGAGGTCCAGTTGAAACCATCTCGATTGCACAACTCAACTGCTTTTTAGGATGCGTTGTTATAGACGCCAGCTTTCGAAATCAAAAATCTGGAACGAATTTTGAAGCTAGTTTCTTTTATTGATGCTTACAAAAGCATGCGGATGCTTACACGCGCGGATGGGCTTACCCAAGATGAAACCAGTATGGTCGTATTACCTGAAAGAAGAGGCAGCGTTCATCCCCACGCTGCTGGTGCTTGGCTATGTCTCGCTGGGGCATGCGCTAGGCCTCTGCTTGCTCACCCAGACCGGCATTGGCCGCGCCAGCCTCGGGGTTTTGCTCATCGCCCACAGCATGGTGATGGCGGCTTATCTGATTCACGAAGCGGCGCATATGACGCTGTTCCGCCACCCCCGCCACAACGCTGTTTTAGGCGAAATCATGGCTTTTCTGTGCGGGGCGGCGTATGCGTCCTTCGATCGGATTCGCCACATGCACCTGCGCCATCATCGCGACCGGGCGGATGTGGGCCGCTTCGATTACAAGGCGCTGCTGCGTCAATTGCCGGCGCCGCTGCGCCGTGCGGTGTACGTGCTGGAGTGGGCCTACATTCCGGCCATCGAACTCATCATGCAGTTTCAGCTACTGGTGCGACCTTTCACCAATCCGGCTGAGGCCGATCGGCGGGGCCGCGTGATCGGGGTGCTGCTGGCGCGCAGCGCGCTCTTCACGCTGCTCACGGTCATCGGCGGCCTGCGGGCGCTGGCGCTGTACGCGCTGGCTTGGGGCCTGTTCCTCACCGTGATGCACTTCTTTGATGCTTTTCATCACACCTTCGATCAGTACTTCGTGGCGGATGACGAAGAAAGGGTGTCGATGGAAGGCAAGGACCGCGACTACGAACAGGCCAATACCTACTCCAATGTGGTGTCAGTTCGTTGGCCTTGGATGAATCTGCTCACGCTTAACTTTGGGTATCACAACGCCCATCACCAGCGGGCGGCCACGCCCTGGTACCGGCTGCCGGCTTTGCATCGCGAACTCTACGGCGAGGCGGGCTTGCAGCTCATGCCGCTGTCGGAACTCCTGCGCACGTTTCATCGCCATCGTCTGCGGCGAATTCTGGATGAGGACTACGGCGCGGTCGGCACTGGGTCTCGAAGAGCGGACAACTTTGTAGGCGCGCACGGCGTGTCGTTTTTAACGGTGGTCTAAACATGAATATCGATTTGAGCGGGCAGCGCGCGCTGGTCACCGGTGCGGCCAGCGGCATTGGGCGGGCCATTGCCCTCGGCCTGGCAAACGCAGGCGCCACGGTAGTGGTGAATCATCTGGGCAAGGCGGTGGCGGCGGTGGAAGTCGCGGCGGCCTGCGGCCACGGCGCGCTGGCGCTGGAAGCCGACGTGAGCAACAGCGCGCAGGTGGCGGCGATGTTCGCCCAAACAACGGCCGCGCTGGGCGGGCTCGACATCCTGGTCAACAACGCCGGCATCATGCAGGTGAAGCCGTTTCTGGAACTCACCGAAACCGATTGGGACACGGTGATCGACACCAATCTGAAATCGATGTTCCTGTGCTGCCGCGCGGCGCTGCCTGGCATGGTGGCGCAGGGCAGCGGCGTCATCATCAACATTGCCTCCGAACTGGGTTATCTCGGGCGCGAGCTTTATGTGCCTTACACGGCGTCCAAGGGCGGCGTGATTACGCTCACGCGCAGTCTGGCCCGCGAATTCGCGCCGAAGATTCGCATCAACGGCATCGCCCCGGGCCCCACCATGACGCCGATGATCGAGGCTGAAATCGCCATCACCGGCGGCCTCGAAGCTGAAACCGCCACCCCTGCCGGTCGCTTGGGCGAGCCGACCGAAATCGCGAGTGCGGCGGTATATCTCGCCTCGTCCCACGCCAGTTTTTTCTACGGCGAAATCCTGAGTCCCAACGGCGGCGCGCTGATGCGCTAAGGCCGATACGCGTCCCTATTTATCGGAGGAATCCATGTCTGAAGTCTTGATGTCTCGCCTGAGCTGGCAGGAATATGCGCGCCGCATCGCCGCCGGCGCGGTGGTCTTTTTACCGGTCGGTGCCTTGGAGCAGCACGGTCCGCACCTGCCGCTGGGGGTGGACGCGATGCTCTCCACCGATGTCGCCGTGGGCGTGGCGCAACGGGTGGGCGGCGTGGTCGCCGCGCCGCTCAACTATGGCTACAAGTCGCAGGCGCGCTGCGGCGGCGGCCAGTGTTTTCCGGGCACCACCAGCCTCGACGCGCAAACGCTCATCAGCTTTGTGCAGGATGTGATTCGCGAACTGGTGCGCCACGGCGCGCGCAATATCGTGCTGGTGGATGGCCACTACGAAAACCAGTGGTTTCTGACCGAAGCCTGCGAACTCGCCTGGCGCGAACTGGGCGCGAGCACGCCGGAACTGCGCTGCATGCGCACCGAGTATTGGGACTTCTGCGGCATCGACGTGCTCGACCCGATGTTCCCCGGCGGTTTCCCGGGCTTCGCGCTGGAGCACGCCGCGCTCATCGAGACCTCGATGATGCTGCACCTCCATCCGGATCTGGTGGACTTGAGCCTGCTGCCCGACGACGGGCCGGCCGAGTTCCCGGTCTACGACATGTTTCCCCAGACCGGTCACGGCGTGCCGCCGTCGGGCGTGCTGTCGTCCGCGCGCGGTGCGAAGGCGGAATACGGCGCGACGATTTTCGAGACCGTCTGCAATGGGCTGGCGGCAGCGGTAGGCGAGGCCTTCAAAGCCGGCTAAGCCCCCGCCTGACACGGCGCCCTCGCCGGGACCGAGCGGGCTGGCTATGCTCGCGCTCAGGTTTCATCCGAGGGTCGCCGCATGCAGCTCAGTTTCTTCACCATGCCCCTGCACCCGCTGGGGCGGGATTACCGGGAAACCCTGCGCGAGGACCGCGCCGCCATTCTGCTCGCCGACGAACTGGGCTTTGCCGAAGCCTTTGTCGGCGAGCACGTGACCGATCTGGCAGAGACCGTTACCTCTTCCCTCACCTTCCTCGCGAGCCTGGCCTACGAGACCCGCCGGATAAAGCTCGGCAGCGGCACCATCAATCTGCCCAACAGCCATCCGGCGGCGGTGGCGGCGCAGGTGGCGATGGTGGACCACATGTGCGACGGGCGCTTCATTCTGGGGATTAGTCCCGGCGGCCTGCGCTCGGATGCCGAGGTTTTCGGCACACTCGATAACGACCGCAAGGCGATGGCGCGCGAAGCCATCGAACAGGTGCTGGCGATTTGGGCCGGCACCGCGCCCTACGACCTCAAAGGTCAGTTCTGGCAGATTTCGACCGGTCGCACGCTCGATCGCGAGATCGGGCAGGGCATCATTCTGCAGCCCTTGCAGCGACCGCACCCGCCGATCGCGGTGGCCTGCATGTCGCCGTTCTCGGAGTCGGTGACTCACGCGGCGAGTCAGGGCTGGTCGATTATCTCGGCCAATTTTCTGCAGCCGGTGTGGGTGGCCAGTCACTGGCAAAAGATGCTGGAAGGCGCAGCCGCCGGCGGGCGCACCGCGAGACCGGCCGACTGGCGGGTGGCGCGGAGCGTCTTTGTCGCCGACGATGACGCCACCGCCCAGGCCTATGCCAAGGGCAGTGCCGGACCTTACGCCCACTACTACCGAAGCCTGATGCGCAAACTCATCGGCAACGGTCGCCCGGAGCTGTTCAAGACCAGTCGGGATCAGCCCGACGCCAGCATCACGCTCGATTTTGTGCTCGATTCCCTGGTGATTTGCGGCACACCGCAACGCGTTGCCGAGCAAATTCTGGCCTTGCGTGAGCAGGTGGGGGATTTCGGCACGCTGGTCTATGCCGGGCACGATTGGGCGGATCGCGCACTCGCCGAGCGCTCCATGCGGCTGATGGCGGAGGAAGTGATGCCGAGGGTGAACGCGGCTTTGGGCGAATGAACGAGGCCGAAACCGCCGCAGGCCGGCGGCGAGCGGTTAGGATGGCGGGATGAAGTGTCCGATCTGCGCCAGCACCAAGCTCCTGCCCTTTGTTCAACAAGACGAATGGTGTTTTTCCCAATGCGTGGACTGCCAGTTCGCCTTTCTGAATCCCATGCCCACGCAGGCGCAACTGAACGGCTTGTACGAAGACGACCGCGGCATCACCGCCACGCATTACCCCAAGGCGGCGTCCCGGCGACTGCGATCCCTCATGCGCGCACTGCGGCTACTGCCCTGGTGCTGGCGGAAATCGGCGTTTGATCTCGGCTGCGGCGGCGGCTTTATGGTGAATGCGCTGCAGCGGCTGGGCGCCGCGGCCAGCGGGCTCGATGTGAACGCACAGGCCATCGCCTATGCCCGCACCCAGTTCCCGGCGTGCCGGTTCTACAGCGAGTCCTTCAATGCTTTTGAAGCGACCCAAACTTTCGATTTTGTGTATTGCTCGGAGCTCATCGAGCACGTGAGCGAGCTCAGCGAGTTCATGCAGATGCTGCGCAGGCTGACCCATCTGAAGAGCCGGGTGTATATCACCACGCCGGATCTGGGCAGCCAGCAGGTGCCGCAGCCGATTACCGAATGGGATGTCTTCGTGCCGCCGCACCACGTGCAGTTTTTCAAGGAAACCAATCTGGCGCAGCTGTTTCGCCAGTATGGTTTTGAACAGGAGAAGCGCTTCCCCGACCGCAAGGCCGGGTTAAAGGTGTTGTTCCGCCGCGTGGCCTGAAGCGGCCACCCTTACGCGCCGCCGGTCACTCGAAGACGACGGTACTTGCCTCGAACACCGGGCCGTCCACGCAGACCCGTTTCATGGCCGGCCCGGTCGGCGTATTCACCCGCACCGCGCAGCCGGCGCAACCGCCCACCGCACAGGCCATGTATTCCTCCAGCGAGACCTGCGCCGGCACGGCGAAGCGCGCCGCCAAGGCCTGCACCGCCTTCAACATGGGGGTGGGACCGCAGGCGAAGATTTCGATTTCATCGCGCGCCTCAGTGCCCAGCGCCTCGATCCAGCCGGCGGCGAGTTCGGTGACAAAGCCTTCGAAGCATCCGGGATAGCCTTCCCGACTCGCGAGCCGGCAGGCGATCCCCCAATCCTCCAGCAGGGGCATGGTGGCAATCACATGCGGCGGCAGGCCCGGCACCATGATGGTGGAAGGGCGGAGCGTAAACGGGAACGGCACTTCCGAACCCAGCACCACCAGCGGCATCGTGCCGCCCACGCGGCGCAAATGTTCTGCCAGATACACCATCGGCGGCAGCCCAACCCCGCCGCCAATCAGCAGCGGACGACGCCGGTAGCCTTCCAGCCGGAACGGCACGCCGATCGGCCCGAGTACGGACAGCGTCTCGCCCGCCTTGCGCGCCGCCAGTTCGGCGGTGCCGAGGCCATGCGCCTTGAACAGGATATCGAGCGTGCCCTTGGCGGCGTCGGCCCGCATGATCGACATCGGCCGGCGCATCGCCAGCGAGGGCGCGCAGCGCAAATGCACGAAGCTGCCGGGACGGGCGCGGCGAGCAATTTCCGGCGCGCGGATTTTAAGCACGTGCTGATGCCCGGGATAGGCGTCGTTGGCGAGCACTTCGGCGCGCTCGTCCACCATGGTGCCGCGATGCGGCTTGGCCGGCAGGTTCATACGGGTGAGGAATTCCGGTAAGCCCACTGTCCGCCAACGAGGGTTGCCACCACGCGGCCGGTCAGGGTCTGGTTGAGATAAGGCGTATTGAGGCCGCTGCTGTGCAGGGTCTCGGCGTTCGCCTGCCACTGGCAGGCGGGGTCAAACAGCGTGAGGTCCGCCACGCTGCCGGGCACGAGCCGACCGCCATCGCGACCCAGAATCTGGTGCGGGCGGGTGCTGGCGGCGGCGAGCGCGGTGGGTAAATCGAAAGCCCCCGCCGCCACCTGCGCCAGCAGCGCCGGCAAGAAGGTGTCGAAGGTCGACATACCGGGCTCGGTCACGCCAAAAGGCGCGGCCTTGGCGTCGCCATCGTGCGGTTCGTGACCGGCGCTGATGGCGTCGATGGCGCCCGCTTTCACGGCCTTGCGCAAGGCGCTGCGATCGCTCGCCGCGCGAAGCGGCGGGCGCACATAAAAATTGGGGTCGTAATGCCCGATGTCGTCCACGGTAAAACTGAGATGGGCGAGGCTGACGTCGGCTGAAACGGCCTGTCCGCGACGACGCGCGTCGGCAATCGGCTTGACCGAATCTGCCGCCGAAATGCGGCAGAAATGCACCCTCGCGTCGGCCGCAGCCGCAAGGGTCAGGTCGCGATGCACGGCGATCACTTCCGCTGCCGCCGGAATGCCGGGAATACCCAGTCGGGTACTGACCGCGCCTTCGTGGATTTGGCCCTGACGACCCAGCCAGTAATCTTCCGGCTGCAGAAACACGGTGAGTTCGGCACTGGCCGCATAGGCCAGCGCGTGCTTCAGCACCGCAGTGTCCTTGATCGCGCGCTCGAGATTGGTAAGCCCCACCACGCCGGCGGCTTTCAGCGCATGCATGGCGGATAACACCTGACCTTCAAGCCCCACGGTGAGCGCGCCGAGGCAGAGCACGCGCGCGCCACCCGCATCGGCTGCCCGCTTGGTGATGTGCTCCACCACCGCCGCGTTGTCGATCACCGGATCGGTATCGGGGGTGCAACACACGGTGGTGAAACCGCTGGCCGCCGCCGCGCGGGCTTCGCGCACGACGGTCGCCTTGTGCTCAAAACCCGGGTCGCGCAGATGGCTGCCCAAATCGACAAAGCCGGGGGCAACCACCAGCCCGCGGGCGTCGAAGCTCTCATCCGCCTTGAGTCCGCGCGGCGCGCGCCCGAGGCTGAGAATCAGGCCGTCTTCAATCCAGAGCTCGCCGACGGCGTCGTGGCCGGAGGAAGGGTCGATAAGGCGTCCGCCGTGAATTCTAAGGCGCATCTCAGGCCGCTCCCGCCTGGGCCTGGCTGCCCAGAATCATTGCCATCACCGCCATCCGCACCGCGATGCCGTAGGTGACCTGCTGGAGAATCACCGACTGCGCGCCGTCGGCCACCGCCGAGTCGATCTCAACCCCGCGGTTGATCGGCCCCGGATGCATCACGATGGCGTCCGGCGCGGCGAGGCGCATGCGATCTGCGGTGAGTCCGTATTCGCGAAAATATTCGTGCGCGCTCGGCAGCAAGGCGCTCTGCATACGCTCCTGCTGGAGGCGCAGCGTGATGACCACATCGCAGTCGCGTATGCCTTCGTCCAGATCGTCGTACACCGTCACGCCCATGGCGTCGATCGCGGGTGGAATCAGCGTTTTGGGGCCAACCACGCGGAGGTCTGGCACGCCGAGGATTTTCAGCGCCTGAATATTGGAGCGCGCCACCCGCGAATGCGCGACGTCGCCCACGATGGCGATTTTGAGCCGGGTGAAATCCTGCTTGTGGCGGCGGATGGTGAAGGCGTCGAGCATGCCCTGCGTGGGGTGTTCGTGCCGACCGTCGCCGCCGTTGATCACGCTGATGTAAGGCGCGACCTGCTGGGCAATAAAATGCGCCGCGCCGCTGACCTGATGGCGCACCACGAACATGTCGCACTGCATGGCTTCGAGGTTGCGCAGGGTGTCTGCAAGGGATTCACCCTTCTTGGTGGAGCTGGCTTCGATGTTGAGATTGAGCACGTCCGCCGACAGCCGTTTGGCGGCAAGGTCGAAGGTAGTCCGGGTGCGGGTGCTGGGCTCAAAGAACAGATTGGCGACGGTGCGTCCGCGCAGCAGCGGGACTTTTTTCACCGTGCGATCCCCCACCGGCGCGAAGCGCTCGGCGTTGTCGAGGATTTGGGTGAGCAGTGCGCGGGGCAGGCCTTCAATGGCGATGAAATGGCGGAGCCGACCTTGGTCGTCCAGTTGGATATCTGCCGCGCTCATCGCCATTTTCCCATCAACGCACCCCTTCAGAACTTAATCGGCCGGCAGCTTCGCCACTCCGCCGCAGGCTCAAGCGCGTGCGCGATGGATCTCAAGACTGAGTGACGAAGGCCCGGTGAGTTTAGCATGCTCCCCCGGCTGGAGACTGAGGTGCGCGCCCACCACCTGCGCCTCGATCGGCAGCTCGCGACCACTGCGATCGAACAGCACCACCAGCTGAATGGAGCGGGGTCGACCGTAGTCAAAAATTTCGTTCATCGCCGCGCGCACGGTGCGCCCGGTATAGAGAATGTCGTCGACCAGAATGAGGTCGCGACCGTCGACATCGAAGGGCAACACCGACGGTTCCACCGTGGGATGAATGCCGATGCGGCTGAAGTCATCGCGATAGAAGGCAATGTTGAGTTCGCCCAAAGGCTCGGCCAGCCCGAGATGCGCGCGCAGACGTTCCGCCACCCACACCCCGCCGGTGCGAATGCCCACCAGCGCGGGGCTGCTGATGCCGGCCGCGACCAGACGCGTTTGCAGCTGTTCGGCCATGGTGTGAATCAGGGCTTCGATATCGTATTGCATGGGGCTTAAGACTCCGGGCGCTGCGCTTGTTCCATTAACCAGGTTTCGAGAATCTGCTGGGCGGCGTGGGCGTCCACGCCTTTGCCGCTCCGCCACGCCAGCTCTTCGGCCGCGTAGGAGGACAGTCGTTCGTCGATAAACTCAACGGCCTTGTTGAAGCGCCCCTGCAAGCGCCGCGCGAAGCGTTCAATGGGCTCCGCCATGGGATGCGGATTGCCGTCGGCCGTGGTCGGCATGCCCAGCACCAGACAATCCGGCTGCCATTCGTTGATTAAGCGCCCCAGCACCGTCCAGTCCGGCTGGCCGTGCTGCGCGGGCAGCGTGGTCAGCGGACTCGCGGTGCAAGTCACCGTTTGACCCACCGCCACGCCAATCCGCTTCTCACCAAAATCGAAGCCGAGGGCCGTGCGCGGCGCGCGCGTGTTCACGCGTGGCCGACGTCGCCCGACAGCAGCGCCAGATCGACCCCCAATAAGGCCGCCGCGTCGTGCCAGCGGCGCTCGGCGGCGACATGAAACAGCAAGTCGGGCGCGGCCGGGCCGCTGAGCCAAGCATTGTGTTGCATTTCTTCCTCAAGCTGACCGGCCGACCAGCCCGCATAGCCGAGCGCGATCAAGGTTTCGTCCGGACCGTCGCCGCGCGAGATGGCTTCAAGGATGGCGCGCGAAGTGGACACCGCAATGTCCTCGCTCACCTGAATCGTCGAGCCATAGTCTTTGACCGGCCGGTGAATAATGAAGCCGCGATCGCGATGAACCGGGCCGCCGGCGTAAACGGTCTGCGCGCTGATG
>CANFVX010000031.1 GCA_947450495.1 Gammaproteobacteria bacterium | reverse complement strand
TGACTGCCTGGTGCAGAACAATCGCCAGTTCGCCGGACGCTACGAGCGGCTGGAACACTACGCGCGCCGCTCCACCAGTTTGGCGCAGCGCCTCTCGCGCGAAACCCTGTCCAGCAGGATGTTGCCGTTTGGCTCGATTCTGCGGGGCTATCCGCGCATGGTGCGCGACCTGTCACGCGAGCTGGGCAAGTCCTGTCGGCTCGATATTCGCGGTGAGGCCACCAAAATCGATCGCGAAATTCTGGAACGGCTGGACGCACCGCTCAGCCATTTGCTCCGCAACGCGCTCGACCACGGGCTGGAAACGCCGGCCGAGCGCGCGCAACTCGGTAAACCCGCAGAAGGGCGCCTGAGCCTGGAGGCCTACCATCGCTCCGGCAAGTTGCGCGTGGTGTTGAGCGATGACGGGCGCGGCGTCGACCTTGAACGGCTGCGCGCGGGGGTGGTGGCGCGCCAGCTGGAAACGCCCGAGCGCGCTGCCGAGCTATCCAATGCCGAACTCTACGAGTTCCTGTTTCTCCCCGGCTTTTCGACCGCCCCGCGAGTGACGGAAATTTCCGGGCGTGGGGTGGGGCTGGATGCCGTGCGCACGATGGTGCAGGAAGCGCGGGGCTCGATCCGGATCCGGAGCGTGCTGGGCAGCGGCACGAGTTTCGATATTGAACTCCCGATCACCCGCTCGGTGGCGCGGGTGCTGCTGGTGACGATTGCCGGCGACACCTACGCCATTCCCATCGCGCGCATCGAACGCATTCTGGAAGTGGACGCCGCCAGCCTGCGCACGGTGGAAGGGCGCCCCTATGTGGAATTCGACGGGTTGGATATCGCACTCGTACCGGCCAGCGAAATCCTTGAGCTTGGCGCGCCCGACTGGCAGGCGAGTGCGCTACCGGTGGTGGTAATTCGCGACAACGGCCGCGTTTATGGGCTGATGGTCGACGCCTTCGCCGGCGAGCGTGATTTAGTGGTCCGGCCGCTCGATGCGCGCCTCGGCGATTTGCCCGATGTGGCCGCGGTGGCAACCGACGAAGCGGGCGGGGTAGTGCTGATCCTCGATGTCGAAGAACTCGTGCGCAATGTCGACGGCCTGATTACCGGCGGCACCCTGCAGCGCCCGACCCGCCGCGACGCGGCGGAGCAGCCGCTGGCCCGGCAACGGATTCTGGTGGTGGATGACTCGCTCACCGTGCGGCAAGCAGAGCGCCAGCTTCTGGAGAATCAAGGCTATCAGGTGGACGTCGCGGTGGACGGCATGGAAGGCTGGAGCGCGGTACGTCTGCACCCCTATCAGCTGGTAGTGACCGACGTCGACATGCCCCGCATGAACGGCATTGAACTCGTGCGCAAGATTCGCGCTGAACCGCGCATTCAGGACTTGCCCGTGATTGTGGTGTCCTACAAGGACCGGGGTGAAGACCGGCAGCGCGGGCTCGAAGCCGGCGCCAATTACTATCTTTCGAAAGGCGGCTTCCGCGATACCGCGCTGCTGGACGCCGTGGTCGACCTCATCGGCCCGGCGACGGACGAGGCCTGAGGCGTGCCGGTTCGGGTAGGCATCGTCAACGACCTGAAACTTGCCGCCGAAGTGCTGCGCAAGGTGGTGGCCGGCGATTCGGGGCTCGAGGTGTTGTGGATCGCCCGCGACGGGCACGAGGCGATTGCCCAGTGTGCCCGCGCCCTGCCCGACATCGTGCTGATGGATTTGGTGATGCCGAACCTGAACGGCGTGGAGGCCACGCGTCGCATCATGCAGGCCACGCCCTGTCCCATTCTGGTGGTGACGGCGACGGTGTCCGGCAATATCGACATGGTTTACGACGCGATGGCGGCCGGCGCGATCGACGTCACCACCACGCCTGTGATTGGCGACCAGCGTGCCCTCGACAGCGGTCAGGTGCTGCGGCGGAAAATTCACGCGCTGTGGAATATCGCGCGCGGGACTGCGCCGCCGACGGTGGGTGCCGGCCCCGCGACTCCGCTAGCGGGCAATGCTGATCTGCTCGCGCCGCGCCTCCCGCCCGTGCTGGCTATCGGCGCGTCTACCGGCGGGCCGGGCGCGCTGGCCACCATTCTGGGTGGGCTGGAACAGGATTTCCCCGCCGCGGTCGTCGTCGTGCAACACATCGATGCGGAGTTCGTGGCCGGACTTGCCCGCTGGCTGGGCAGCAGCACACGGCTGCCGGTGGCGCTCGCGCGGCATGGCGATACGGTGCAGGCGGGCAAGGTGTTCATTGCGGACGCCGGGGCGCATCTGGAACTCGCGCCCCACGGCGTCTTGCTGTCGGTGGCGACGCCACTCGATGCCCTGCACCGGCCTTCGGTGGATGTGTTGTTTGCCAGCGTTGCCCGCCACGCGCCGGCGCGCAGCGCGGGCCTGCTCCTCACCGGCATGGGGCGCGACGGCGCGGCCGGACTGTTGTCGATCCGGCAGGCGGGCTTCCAGACCTTTGCGCAGGACGCCGCCAGCGCAGTGGTGAACGGGATGCCCGGCGCCGCGGTCGAACTTGGTGCCGCCTGCGGGATTATTCCGCTCGATCAAATCGCCCCTCACCTCACTTCATTTTTCAAGCCATTGGTAACTTCATGACAGACGCCACTCCTGAACTCTCGGTGCCCGACGAAATCCGCGTGCTGCTGGTTGATGACCAACGCATGGTCGGCGAGGCGGTGCGCCGCATGGTGGCGGGCGAGCCGAATCTCGTGTTTGAGTTTTGTCAGAAGCCAGACGAGGCGATGGCAGCGGCAGAGCGCTTTCGTCCTACCGTCATCCTGCAAGATTTGGTGATGCCGGGCATCGACGGCTTGACGCTGGTGGAGAGCTACCGGGCGAATCCGGTGACCCGCGATGTCCCTACCATTGTGCTGTCGAGCCAGGAAGATCCCGTGGTCAAGGCCGATGCTTTTGCGCGCGGGGCGAATGACTATCTGGTGAAGTTGCCCGACCGCATCGAAGTGCTGGCGCGCTTGCGCCATCACTCGAAGGGTTACACCCATCTCTTGCAGCGGAATGCGGCCTTTGAAGCCTTGGCCGCCAGCCAGAAACGCCTGGCCGGTGAACTGGCAGAGGCCGCCGATTACGTGCGTTCGCAGTTGCCGGCGCCCTTGACCGGGCCGCTCGCGGTGCGCTGGGATTTTGAATCCTGCTCCTCAGTCGGCGGTGACGCGTTTGGCTATCACTGGCTGGACGACGAGCATTTTGCGGTTTATTTGCTGGACGTTTGCGGGCACGGCGTGGGCGCGGCCTTGCTGTCGGTGTCGGTCATGAACACGCTTTCCCAGCGCAGCCTGCAGGACGCCGATTTGCGCGCGCCCGAGCAGGTGTTGGCGCGACTGAACGCCGTGTTCACCATGGTTCGCCACAACGATATGTATTTCACGATTTGGTATGGCGTGTATCACGCCCCGAGCCGACAACTCCGCTACGCCACTGCCGCGCATCCGCCGGCGCTGCTGTTTGCGCCCGGCGGCGCGCCCGACGCGCCCGCGCAACTCGGGATCCCGGCGCTGCCCATCGGGGCGATGGAAGACGTTGACTACCAGGCCGGCGAGATCACGGTGCCGCCGGGTAGCCGGCTGTATGTCTACAGCGACGGCGTCTACGAAGTGCAAATGCCAGACGGGCGTGAAATGGCGCTGGAGGATTTCATCTCGCTGGTCGCCGAGCCCCCGGCAGGCATTACCAGCGTGCGCGCGGCGGTGTCGCAACTGCAGGGCAAGACCCAGTTCGACGACGACTTCTCGCTGATTGAGCTGGTGTTTGATTGAGCGTTGAGAGCGGCGGGGCGGCGGTTGACGCCGCCACCCCGTGGTCCTGATTACGCCATGCCCAATAGGGCGATCACATTGAGCAGGCCCGCGAACAGTGCGGCGCCGAGAAACACGCAGACCGGCAGCGTGAGCACCCAGGCCAGCAGGATGTTACGCACCGTAGACTTTTGCAGCCCGGAATTATTCGCCGCCATCGTGCCCGCGATGCCGGACGACAACACGTGCGTGGTGCTAACGGGGAGCCCGTAATGGTCCCCCATCAGGATGGTGCTCATGGCGACCAGCTCAGCGGCGCCCCCTTGGGCGTAGGTCAGATGATCCTTGCCAATTTTCTCGCCCACGGTTTTCACGATCCGTTGATAACCCACCATCGTCCCGAGGCCCAGCGCTAACGCCACCGCGTACATCACCCAGTCAGGAATGAACTGCGTGAGGCGCTCGGCGTTCTTGCCGAAAGCCTGCTGGTGCTGGTGGCGCTCGGGATCGGGATCGAGCTTGCCGGCCTTGTCGAGCTTCGCGACGGTTTTGGCGATGAGGTAAAGCTGGGTGCGCAGACTAATCCGCTCGTCCTTCGAGAGCTCCTGAAAGCTTTGGATGGAGGACAGGCGCGCATTGATGCTCGCCGATACCACGCTGGCGGCGCCCAACACTGCGGGCGTGGCGACGCCTTCGGGCTTGATGAAATCGGACAGTAGCTCCCCGGCCACCGCCCCTGTCGGGAGCGTTTCTCCGCCGGCCGCTTGGGCAAAACTGGTGGCCATTTGCCGCGCGTTGCCCGCCAGTGCCGCGATGCTTTGGCTGTCGGCTGAGAGTTTGAGCGCGTAGCTGCCGGGCAGGATGCCGACCAAAATCAGCATGATGAGCCCCATGCCTTTCTGTCCGTCGTTGGAGCCATGCGCAAAACTCACCCCTGTGCAGGTGAGCACCAACAGGCTGCGAATCCACAGCGGCGGCGGATTCTTGCCTTCGGGTGCGCGGTAGAGCGCAGGGTTCCGAATCAGGGTTTTGGCCGTGATCAGCAGGAGCGCTGCGGCAATAAAACCCGCCAGCGGCGAGAGAATAAGGCCGAGACCGACGTCTTGCGCCTTGGCCCAGTTCACGCCTTCCGTAATCGAGTGCGCGGGGCCCATCAGCGAATTGGCGATACCAACGCCGATGATGGCACCGATGAGCGTGTGTGAGCTTGAGGCCGGCAGGCCGAGCCACCAGGTACCCAAGTTCCACACAATCGCGGACAGCAGCAGCGCGAACACCATGGCAAAGCCGGCGGCCGAGCCGACGTTCATCACCAGTTCCACCGGCAACAAGGCGACCACGCCAAAGGCCACGGCGCCAGAAGAGCTGAGCACACCGAGCAAATTCCACAGTCCCGACCACACCACCGCCGGGGTGGCGGGCAGACTGTGCGTGTAGATCACCGTGGCCACCGCATTGGCGGTGACGTGGAAGCCGTTTACAAATTCAAACCCGAGCGCCAGAAGGAGCGCGAGCGCCAGCAAGGCACAGGTGGTCCACGACAGGTCTGCGAGCAGGGAACCTGAAAATTCCATTGTCTATTCCTCTCAATACACTTCGGGAACGATCATCTCGCCCGGGATTTGGTGCCGGTAGTAGTCCGGGTGATGCACGCGCTGGGGGAGCAGCACGGGCTCATGGGCGACGGCCGCATAGGGCACCTGGGCTAACAGGTGATGCATGCAATTCAGGCGCGCCTTTTTCTTGTCGACGGCCTGCACCACCCACCAGGGCGCTTCCTCGATATGGGTGCGCTCCAGCATGATTTCCTTGGCGCGCGTGTAATCCTCCCAACGGCGCCGCGACTCCAGATCCATCGGGCTCAGCTTCCACTGCTTCAGCGGATCGTTGATGCGGGCGAGAAAGCGCACTTCCTGCTCCGCATCGGTGATCGAAAACCAGTATTTGATGAGTTTGATGCCCGAGCGCACGAGCATCTTTTCGAATTCGGTGACGTCGTTGAAAAACTGCTCGTACTCGGTGTCGCTGCAAAATCCCATCACGCGCTCAACGCCCGCCCGGTTGTACCAGCTGCGGTCAAACAGCACGATTTCGCCGGCGGCGGGCAGGTGCGCGACATAGCGCTGGAAATACCACTGGGTCTTCTCGCGGTTATTGGGCGCGGGCAGGGCGGCCACGCGGCACACGCGGGGATTGAGGCGCTGGGTGATGCGTTTGATGACACCCCCTTTGCCGGCGGCATCGCGACCTTCAAACAGAATGACGATCTTCTGGCCGCTTGCGACCACCCAGTCTTGCAGCTTTACCAGTTCGCCCTGCATGCGGAAGAGTTCCCGGAAGTATTGCTGGCGCTGTGCGCGCTGCGCAGAGCCGGAACCTGCGCCGGCGTCATCGAGTTCGATTTCCAGTTCTTCATCGAGGTCGTCCAGCACCTCGCTCTGGATCCGGCGATAGAGATCTTCCAGCTCATTTTCGGACATGCGGCAGTTCCTTCCTGCTTGAAGACCAATAGACGGTGGACGATGACCGGGCAAGCCTATTGGAAGCAGCGGATGTTGCGAAGACTTGACGGTGCCGCGACAGATTATCGTTTTCGCGATAGGCTCCGGCACGCATGACCGCCACCCCCTCCAACACCGCTGTCCTCGAGTCTCGCTATGCCTGGCTGCGGCTGCTGGCGGCGGTGATGTTGATGACCATTGGCGGCGCCGGTATGTACACCGTGGTGGTGGTCTTGCCGGCGCTGCAGAACGAATTTCAGATCGCACGCGCGGCCGCCTCGTTTCCCTTTACGGCCACCATGCTGGGCTTCGCCGCCGGTGGGCTCATGATGGGCAAGCTGGTGGACCGCTACGGCGTGACGGTGCCGGTGGTGCTGGGCGCGCTCATGCAAGTGGTGGGCTTTAGCTTGGCCGCGCAGGCCAGCGGTCCGCTGCAGTTCGCGCTCGCGCAGGGCCTGTTGATTGGCATGCTGGGGGCCTCGGCTACTTTCTCGCCCTTGCTGGCGGATATCTCTCACTGGTTTTCCCGCCGGCGCGGCATCGCGGTGGCGATCTGCGCGAGCGGGAATTATCTCGGTGGCGCGCTGTGGCCGCCGATTACCCAGCATCTGGTGGCGGCCTACGGTTGGCGTAGCACCTACGAAATGATCGGCCTGTTCTGCACGATTTCGATGTTGCCGCTGGCGCTGGTCTTGCGTCGACCCTCGCCGATTCCGCTGTCGCCCGCGGGGGGCGCTGGGGGCAGCGTCGCCATCAAGTCGATTAACGATCTCTCGCCCGGCGCTTTGCAACTGGCCTTATGCGTGGCCGGGGTGGCGTGCTGCGTGGCGATGTCCATGCCGCAAGTGCATCTGGTCGCGCTGTGCGGTGATTTGGGTTTTGGCCCGGCGCGCGGCGCCGAAATGCTCTCGCTGATGCTGGCCTGCGGGATTATCAGCCGTCTGGCCTCGGGGTTTGTCGCGGACCGCATCGGCGGGCTCAAAACGCTGCTCATCGGCTCGAGCTTGCAGGGCGTGGCCTTGCTGATGTTCCTGCCGGCCAACGGCCTCGTGTCGTTGTATTTGGTGGCCGGTTTGTTTGGTCTGTTCCAGGGCGGCATCGTGCCGTCCTACGCGCTCATCATCCGCGAATATTTTCCCGCCGCAGAGGCGGGCGCGCGGGTGGCGGCGGTGGTCACCGCCACCCTGCTCGGGATGGCTCTGGGCGGCTGGATGTCGGGCGCTATCTATGATCTGACCGGCAACTACACCGGCGCGTTTCTGAACGGCACGGCGTGGAATCTGCTAAACGTCGGCATTGCGCTATTTTTATTGACGCGTCTGCCGCCGCGCGGTTCGCGGAGCATCGTGGCGGCTATTTAAAGAACTCCATCAGCTCGATCACGCTGCCGTCCGGATCGAGAAAGCACACGAACTTGTGATTGGCGCCGTTCAGCGCCGGCATGGTGGGCTCATCCACCAACACCACGCCCTCGGCGCGGAGCATCGCCACCATTTCATCCAGCCCTTTCACCCGCAGGCAGATGCGGCCGATGCCGGCATGCGCGAGATGAGGGTAGGGCACGCCGCTGGTCGGCGGATCTGTCCATTCGAGCAGGTCCAGCATGGTGCCGCGCGGGTCATCGCCCAGCATCAGCAGTTTGGCGCGACCCCGCCGCGGAATCGGACCCAGCCCGGGGAGATCTCCTTCCGGCAGATTGATCACCTCGCGAAAACCCAGACGCTGGTAGAACGCGAAAGAGCGCTCGAGGTTCGTGCAATTCACGTTCACGTGATAAATCTGCAGGCTCTGCCACATGCCAGTACGACTCCGGTTGAGGGCCTAAGCCCGTGGGTGATAGGGCGCGACCATGCAGGGCATTGGGACGCTTGTAAACAATCCACTTTTTCTTGATCCGGGCAGCTTGTTCTGCCGCCGTCCCCTCCGGATATTGAACCCTCGCGCTTGCATCTTGGCGCCAGGAGTTCAGGCATGGAAAAAATCAACGACACGATTGCGGCGGCCGGCTATTTGGGCACCCTCGCCAAAGCGGAGGGCTTGTCAAACTTGTCTGCCACCACGCGCCGGCGTCTGGCCGATCAGGCGCAATTGAAGCGCCTCGCGCCGGGCGAGGTGCTGTACAGCCCAGACAGTCGCGAGGATTGCGTGTACTACCTGCTCGCGGGCGAACTGGATTTGTATTGGCGCCAGATGTCGGTGGAGCGGGTGAAGGCCGGCTCGGCTCGCGCCAGCCAGGCGTTTGATGTGCAAGCGCGCCGGCGCGTGACAGTGAATGCAGTGGGCGCGGCGATTGTCGCGCGGTTTAACCGCAGTCTGTTGATGCGCGAACTGGGTGACGAGTCGGCGCAGCACGTGCCTGGCGCGATCGAAGTGGCAGAGCTTGCCGAGCTCCCGGCGGCCGACTGGATGGCCAGATTAGTGGCAACAAAACTGTTTGCCCAACTGCCGTCGACGCATATCCAGCGTCTGTTCAGCGCCCTGCAACCCGTGACAGGTACGGCAGGCCAGACCTTGATTGAGCAAGGCGAGGCGCCGCTGTGGTACTACATCGTGGCCGAAGGCCAGTGCGCGATGAGCCGGACCATAGCGCCGGGCGGACGCACGCAGGCCTTGGAGAATCTTGGGCCCGGCGATTGTTTTGGCGAGCTGCCGCTGATCACCGGTCGACGCTGGGATGTTCGTGTGCAATGGGTGAGCAATGGCATCGCGATGCGCTTGCCGGAAGTGGTATTCCGGGAGTTGCTGTGCGCGCCCTTGTTGCAGGCGCTGAGTCCGCAACAGGCGCTGGCCGCGCGCGCCACGGGCGCCGTCTGGGTGGACGTGCGCAGTCCTGAAGTGCATCGTCAGGACAAACTTCCCGGCAGTCTCAATGTCCCGCTGTCCTTATTGCGTTTTCTGGGACAGCGATTGCCCCCCGAGCATCCGCTGGTGGTGTGCGGTGACGAGCCGGCGGCCAACGCGGCCGGCGCTTTTCTGCTGCGCGCCGCCGGCCGGCAGGCTAGTTACCTCGCGGCGCCGATGAGTGCGTTGAAGGGCGCCACTGCGTCGCGCAATACGCAGCCGGTGGCGTCGGACAACGTCATCCCGCTGAATCGCACGCCGGCCACGGCCAGCGCGTTTGCGCCAGGCGCGGAGGTTCCCGATGCGTCGGAAACCGACGCCCGGTTAGGCGAGCAAGCTTTGTCTCTTGGGCAGCAGCATGAGGCGCAGCTGTCTGCATTGCGTGTCCGTGCCGATGCCGAGTTAAAGCAGCGTGCAGCGGCCATGCGGGCGGGCTTTGCGATTGCCTGGGCCCGCAAGGAGCAAGCGCTGCGGGCCGAGTATGAGCAACGCTTGGCTGCGCTTGAACAAGGCGTCTTGGCCAAGGCTATGACCTCACTGTCGGGCGCAGCCCCGGCACGACGCGACGAGTCGGTCGCCTGACTCGCCGGGGGCTCGCCGATAGCCCGAATCTCGCTGCGCTGGTGGATCTGACGCAAGCGCGACGCTCTAGTTGCGTTGCAATAAAGGCTATCGACAGTAGAATGCGGCCTCGATCCGCAGCCCTACGGTAAACGCATGAATAGCGAGATGCTTAAGCCCGCGGCCAAACCCGCGAATCCCTGTTTTTCTTCCGGACCTTGCCCCAAGCGGCCGGGTTGGACTGTCGAAGCGCTGTCCGGTGCTTTGGTCGGTCGCTCACACCGGTCTAAAGAGGGGAAGGCGCGCCTCAAGGCCGCCATTGATGAAACCCGCCGCCTGCTTGGCGTTCCCGCCGACTATCGCATTGGCATTGTGCCGGCCTCAGATACCGGCGCGGTCGAAATGGCGCTGTGGAGCCTGCTCGGTGCCCGCCCGGTCGATGTGCTGGCCTGGGAAAGCTTTGGTCAGGAATGGGTGAGCGATATCACCGAAAGCCTGCGTCTGCCCGACACCCGCGTCATGACCAGCGCTTATGGCGAACTGCCCGATCTGACCGCCGTCGATTTCTCGCACGACGTGGTGTTTGTGTGGAACGGCACCACTTCGGGTGCGCGTTTACCGAATGCCGACTGGATCCCCGCCGACCGCACGGGCCTCAGCATTTGCGACGCCACCTCGGCGGTGTTCGCGATGGACCTGCCCTGGGACAAACTCGACGTCGTCACCTACTCCTGGCAGAAAGTGCTGGGCGGCGAAGGCGCCCACGGCATGATTATCCTGAGCCCGCGCGCCGCTGAACGCCTGACCACCTGGGAGCCGGTGCATCCGCTGCCGAAGATTTTCCGCCTGGCCAAAGACCGCAAAATCGACGAGGCGCTGTTTGAAGGCGCCACCATCAACACTCCGTCCATGATCTGCGTGGAAGATTATCTCGATGCCCTCCGCTGGGCGGACGGTCTGGGCGGATTGTCCGCGCTCGTCGCGCGCTCGCAGGCCAATCTGGCCGTGCTGGCCGAGTGGGTCGATCGCACGCCCTGGGTGGAATTCCTGGCCGCCGATCCGGCGCAGCGTTCCAGCACCTCTATCTGTCTCAAAATCACGGCCCCATGGTTCCTTGAACTCGATGCCAAAGCGCGCACTCAGGCCGTGGAGAAACTGTCCAGCCTGTTGGCCGCCGAAGGGGTCGCCTACGACATCAACGCCTATCGCAGCGCGCCGCCGGGCTTGCGGATTTGGGGCGGGGCAACGGTGGAAGCCGCCGACCTCAAGGCGCTGTTGCCGTGGCTCGAATGGGCCTACGCGCAGGTCGCGCCGGTCTGAGCGCCGATACTCAATTCGCATTAAAAAGGTGTAGTCATGTTCAAGGTTTTTGTCGCCGACAAGCTCGCGCTTGAAGGCATTGCGGCACTCAAGGAATACGGCCCGCTGGAAATCGATTTCGCGCCGGGTCTGGATGTCGAAGCGGCGATTCCGCATATCGCCGACGCCGACGCGGTCATCGTGCGGAGCGAAACCAAGATTCGCGGCAAATTGTTGGAAGCGGCGAAGAAGCTGCGCGTCGTTGGGCGCGCCGGTATTGGTGTGGATAACATCGACCTCGACGCCACCACCGAGCGCGGCATTGTGGTGTTGAACACACCGGACGCCAACGCCACCACCACCGCCGAACTCGCCATCGCGCATCTCTTTTCGCTCTCGCGCTCGCTGCCGCAGGCCGACAGCACCACGCGCGGGGGCCAGTGGCTGCGGTCCAAGTTCATGGGTTCGGAAGTCACCGGCAAAACGATTGGGATTGTTGGCTTTGGCACGATCGGGCGTCTGGTTTCCGAACGGGCGCGTGGGCTCAAACTCCGCGTGCTGGGTTTTGATCCGTTCGTGAACCCGCAAACCTTCGCCGACTACGGCGTGGAGCGCATGGAGCTGGACGCACTCCTCGCGGAGTCCGACTACGTCACGCTGCACTGCCCGATGACCAACGACACCCGCAACCTGCTCTCCGCCGAGCGCCTGCAGCTGATGAAGAAAGGCGCTCGCCTCATCAACTGCGCCCGCGGTGGTCTGGTAGACGAAGCCGCGCTGCTCGCCGCCGTGCAAAGCGGTCATTTGGCCGGCGCCGCGCTCGACGTCTTCGAGAAAGAGCCGCCGGGTGAATCGCCCTTGTTTGCCGAGCCCCGCATTCAGTTCACGCCGCATCTGGGCGCCTCAACCGAAGAAGCGCAAACCGCGACCGGCGTGGAGATTGCCCATCAGATTGCGGCCTATCTCATCAAGGGCGAAATCCGCAACGCGGTGAACATCAAGAGCGTGCCGCCAGAGCGCCTCGCCCAGCTCGAACCCTACGCCCAACTGGCGCGCCGCCTGGGCAAGCTGGTGGCCAGCATGGTTGACGGTGCTCTGCAATCGGTGGAGATCGGGCTTTACGGCAGTGCCTCCGAACTGGACAGCCAGCCGCTGGTCGCGGCGGTTGTCGCGGGCCTGTTGCAGGACCATCTCGATACGCCCATCAATCGCGTGAACGCGGCGCATCTTGCGCGCCGTCAGGGCATTCATCTGTCGGAAGTGAAGTCTGCCGACGTGCGTGATTATCTGGCCGTGCTGCGCATTACGGCGAAAGCCGAAGGCGGCAGCTGCTGCCTCGAAGGCACGCTGTTTGACGGCCGTCATCCGCGTTTGGTGCGCGTGAACGACTATGCGCTGGAAGCCCCGCTGGAAGGTCACGTGGTCTTTACCCGCCATGCCGACAAGCCGGGCGTCATCGGCGCGCTGGGTGAACTCCTGGGTCGCGAAGGCATCAATATCTCCCGCATGCAGGTGGGGGCCGCCGAAGGGCGGGAGTCTGCGATTGGCGTGCTCGGCGTGTCGCGCGCGCTGTCGGCAAACCAGTTGGCCGCCATCGCCGGGATTCCGGCCGTGGACAAGGTTCTGCAGGTGGAATTTACGGCCTAATCCGCGCGGTCTCGTGGCCGCCCGCAACGCTGGAGGAAAAATCGAATGCTGACGGCGTTGCGGCAGTGGTTACAGCCGGAGGGCGAGGGCACCTGGATTATCCGGGCGTCCATCGCGCTCTCCGGCCTACTGGTCTTGTTCATTCTGGTACTCGGGTTCGTGTTTGATCACGAACCCGCCAGCTTTGATGTTCGCGCGGTTGCCAGAGCGCGAACCGGCAGTGGGGAAAGCACGCCGCCCGTGCGGGGCGCGGTGCTCACCGCCACACTGGTCGAGGTGATTGACCGCCTGCTTCATAAGCCGGGCGGCTATCTCACCAACGACATGCTCCCGCCGGGCGTGTTGATGGACAACATTCCCAACTGGGAATGGGGCGTGCTGGTGCAGTCGCGCGATTTGGCCATCGCGATGCGGAATGACTTCTCCCGCTCCCAGACGCAGTCCACCGAAGATCCCGATTTGGTGAAAGCCGACAACCATCTGCGGATTGATTCCGAATCCTGGATGTTCCCGGCCGCGGAGTCAGAATACACCGAAGCGGCCGAGGCGCTTACGCGCTACCTGCATCGCATCTCGGCGCCTGACGACCCCAACTCTCAGTTCTATGCCCGCGCCGACAACCTTGCGAAATACCTTGCCGTGGTGGAAAAGCGTCTGGGTGATTTGTCGCAGCGCCTCGGCGCCAGCGTGGGCACGGTGCGTATCAACACCGATATGGCGGGTGAATCGGCCGCCGAGCGCTCCTCCACCGCGCCTGAAGTGGTGACGATCAAAACGCCCTGGCTGCAGATCGACGATGTGTTCTACGAGGCGCGCGGCTCCAGCTGGGCGCTGCTGCATTTTCTGCGCGCGCTTGAAGTCGATTGCGCGAGCGTGCTGGAGCGGAAAAACGCGCTGGTGAGCATTCGCCAGATCATCCGCGAACTCGAAGCCACCCAGGACATGATCTGGAGCCCGATGATCCTCAACGGTGAAGGCTTTGGTTTTGTGGCCAATCACTCGCTGGTGATGGCCTCGTATATCTCACGCGCCAATGCGGCGGTGATTGAACTGCGGATGCTGCTAGAACGCGGCTGATTAAGGGTCTCGGCGGCCCGCAACGGACCGCCGACAAGCGCGCTGCTAGAAGCGGAACACCCCGTAGCGATTGTCCGCCAGCGGCGCATTGAGCGAGGCGCTAATCGCCACCCCCAGCGCGTTGCGCGTATCAACCGGATTGATGATGCCGTCGTCCCACAGCTCCGAGGTGGAGTAGTAGGCCGAGAGCTGTTCCTGATAGGCCTTCAGGGTGTCGTGATACACGCCGTCGATGACGGCCTTGTCGAGCGCGCGCCCTTCGCGTTCCAACTGGCGCATCTTTACTTCGGCCAGCGTGCGCGCGGCCTGCTCGCCGCCCATCACGCCAATCTGGTGATTTGGCCAGGAGAACAGAAAGCGCGCGTCAAACGCGCGGCCGCACATGCCGTAGTTGCCGGCGCCGAACGAGCCGTGACACATCACGGTGAACTTGGGCACACGGCTGCAGCTTTGCGCCATGATCATTTTCGCGCCGTCTTTGGTGATGCCGCGCGCTTCGTACTCGCGTCCCACCATGTAGCCGGTGATGTTCTGCAGGAACACCAGCGGCGTGTTGTTCTGGTTGCAGAGTTCGATGAAGTGCGCGCCCTTCAGCGCCGAATCGTTAAACAGCACGCCGTTGTTGGCGAGAATCCCAATCTTGTAGCCCCAGAGATTGGCAAAGCCGCACACCAGCGTGGTGCCGTAGGCCGGCTGATATTCGTGGAAGCGGCTGCCGTCGACCAGTCGCGCAATCACTTCGCGCATGTCGAAGCCGCGCTTGATGTCGTCCGGAATAATCCCGTGCAGTTCGTCCGGATCGTAGTAGGGCGCTTCGATCGCATCGCGTTGCGCGGGCCATTTGGCCGGGCGATCCCACTGCGCGACGATTTCGCGGCCAATGGCGATGGCTTCCTGTTCGGTCGACGCCGGGTAGTCGCAGGAGCCGCTGATCTGCGTGTGCAAATCGCAGCCGCCCAAATCATCCACCGTCACGATCTCGCCGGTGGCGGCTTTCACCAGCGGTGGCCCGGCAAGGAACACCGCGCCGGTGCCGCGCACGATCACCGCGTAATCCGACAGCGCCGGAATATAGGCGCCGCCCGCCGTGCAATGACCAAACACCAGCGCCAGCTGCTTGATGCCCTGCTGGCTCAGCAGCGACTGGTTGCGAAAGATGCGCCCGGCCATGTGTTTGTCGGGAAAGAGCTCGGACTGCAGCGGCAGGAAGCCGCCGGCGCTGTCGCACAGATGCACCACCGGCAGATGATTCTCCAGCGCGATATCCAGACAGCGCACGATTTTCTTGATGGTATGCGGGTACCACGCGCCGCCTTTGATGCTGGAATCGTCGGCGTGCAGCATCACCTCGCGGCCACTGACGATGCCCACCCCCGTGATGCTGCTCGCGCCCGGCGATTCGCCGTCGTAGGCCATATTGGCCGCCAGCGAAGACAGCTCCAGAAACGGCGTGCCCGGATCGAGCAGGGCTTCCAGCCGCTGGCGCGGCAGCAGCTTGCCCTGCTTGGCCAGCCGCTCCACATCGCGCGCCGGGCGGTCAAAGCGCGCGGCCTGCTGGCGGGCCTCAAAATCCGCTATGCGGGTTTTGCTGGCGGTGTAATTGCGGCGGAAGTCGGCCGAACTGGTAATGATGGAAGACGAGAGACGGGCCATCGGACTTACTCCGCAAGCGCGTGCAGGGAAACCAGCAGCGCGCCTTTCTGAAACGAACTATTGCGCTCAACGTGCAGGGTCTCGATGACGCCTGCGCGCGGGGCAGCGATGGTGATTTGCATCTTCATGGATTCGATCACCAAAAGGGGGTCGCCGGCGGCAACTTCGGCATTGGCGGTGGCCATGACGTCGACCACCATGCCGGGCATTTCGGCGCGCACTTCATTGCCGGCGTTGCCGCTCTGCGCGGCCGCCACCACGGCTTCCTGATAGCCCACCGAGAACGTGCGCTCATCCAGTTTGAGATGGATGCGATCGCCTTCGCGCGTGCGCCACACGGTGTAGGGCTGGCCGTTGATGAGCAGCGTGCTGGCGCCATCGTCGCTGGCCGGCAGTTCTTCCACCGTGTAGGTGGCGTCCCCCACGCGGACCTGCAGCTGGGGGCGACGGCCGATGATGTCGAGCGTGCTGGTATCGCCGTCGAGAGTGAGAGTGCTGGGCATGAAACGCTTCCCGGAAAAATGCGGTGAGGACTAGTTGCGCCAGTGACCGATCGAAGCGTGCGGCTCCGGGCAGTCGTAGGCGAGTCGGCGGAATTCATCGGTGCCGAGGATGGCGGCGATCAGCACCGCCGCGCGTTCGTCCGTGTGCAGCGGCGCGGCGGTGAGCGCGGGGGCGTGCTCCACCACAAAACCCGTATGCAACTCGCCGGCGAGGAAGGCCGGGTGCGTGAAAATCCGCCCCAGATAATCCACGTTATGGTCGACCCCCAGCAGCACCAGCTCGTTGAGCGCGTCCCGCATACGGGCGGCGGACTCCGCGCGGTTCTCGCCATAGGCAATCAGCTTGGCGAGCATGGAGTCGAAGGCCGCCGTCACCGCCAGTCCTTCGCGCAGGCCGCCGTCAAACCGCAGGCCTTCGCCCACCGGTTCGCGTAGCGTCATCACGCGGCCGGTGGCGGGCCGGAAATCGTGCTCGGGTTGTTCGGCGCAGACACGGCATTCAAAGGCATGACCGGTCTGGGTGATGTCGGCCTGCTGCAGCGTGAAGGCTTCGCCACCCGCCACGCGCACCTGGAGTTCCACCAGATCGAGCCCGGTCACGCATTCGGTGACGGGATGCTCCACCTGCAGGCGCGTGTTCATTTCGAGGAAGTAGAACTCGCCGTCCGGCGCGAGGATAAATTCGACCGTGCCGGCGTTGCGGTATTTGGCCGCCGCCGCCAGCTGCACCGCGCTCGCGCAGATGCGGTCGCGCAGTGCGACGGGCAAATTGGGCGCGGGAGACTCTTCGATAATTTTCTGGAAGCGGCGCTGCACGGAACACTCGCGCTCAAAGAGGTGCACCACGTGGCCCTGGCCGTCGCCAAAGACCTGCACTTCGATATGCCGAGGGCGCTCAACGTAACGCTCGGCATACACGCGGCCGTCGGCGAAATAGCGCAGCGCTTCGCTGCTGGCGGTGGCGGCCTTGGCCGGCAGTTCTTCCGCCGACCGCACGATGCTCATGCCTTTACCGCCACCGCCGGCCGCCGCCTTGATGAGCAGCGGAAAGCCAATCGCGGTGGCGCCGGCCACGAAGTCTTCCAGCGCACCCTCCTGCTTACAGCTGGGCGCCACCGGCACGCCCTGACTGACGGCGAACTCGCGCGAGATGATTTTGTCGCCCATCAGGCGAATGACCTCGGGCTGCGGACCGATGAACACCAGCCCGGCGGCTTCGACGGCGGCGGCAAAGCCGGCGTTTTCGGCGAGAAAACCGTAGCCCGGATGTATGGCATCGGCACCGGCCGCCTGCGCGGCGGCCAGCAGCTGGGCCACATCGAGGTAAGCCGCAGTGGGCACGTCGGCGGTCAGTTCGATCGCGTGATCGGCCGCCGTTACATGGGGCGCGCCGCGATCCGCAAAGTGATACACCGCCGTGCTCGCAATCCCTAAGCGGCGCAGCGTGCGGATGATGCGGCAGGCGATTTCGCCACGGTTGGCAATGAGGACGTTTTTCAGCATGAGGCGGCTCCGGGCGCGGGCGCGGGGTCTTCGGGTTTGAGCAGGGGATGCAGATGGGCGGGAACCCGCATCGGGAAATCGAGCAGCAGCTGCGCGTAGGCCTTGCCCTGCGGGTCGTGGCGGAGCGAGCCGGTGCCGCCGCCGCCGAGCGCTTTCTGCAGGACAAAGTTAAAGCCGTTCAGCCCCGGCCATTCGTAACGCGTCACCCGGCCGGCGGCGAGATGCGCGAAATAATCGGCCACCGCATCTTCGGTCAACTGCGCGCGCAGCAGGGGCAGGAATTCCGGGTGGCGGGCCAGCACGCCGATGTTCGCCGAATCGCCTTTGTCGCCACTCCGCCCGTGCGCCAAACAGTACAGCGGCACGCTGAGGGCGGCGTCGCCGGCCACCAGCACCGGCAGCGCCAGCTCGCTGCTAGCGGCCACAGCGGCGCTCGTGGGCAGCGGCGCGGGGATGGGCAAGGCCTGACCGTCGACTTCAACGGTAATGGGCACCTGAGTCTTGTCGATCAGGCAGGAATAGAGCCGCACGATGGGTTGCACATTGGGTCGTCCGCCGGCAAAGCCGGTCAGCCCCTGCGCCATCGCGGTCGCGGCGGGGAAGATTTCTTTGGCGAAGATCTCGAGCGCGCGTTCTTCGGCATGCGAGACGGCGAGTTTCAAAATCACTTCGCGGGTGTCGAGGTGTCGCGAGTGCGGGCCGTAGGTGGCTTCTGACCCCAGCACTTCCACCGAAACTTCCCGGTAGTCGGTGAGGTCGCGCTCGCCGAACAGACGCCGCGTGCGCTTGAGAATCGCCTCCGCCACACGTTCAGCCTTGGCGCGCGCCTCGCGCCCGCCAATCATCATGGTGGCGGTGGCGCGGTAGCCGTCCATATAGGTCACCGAGGTCTTGTACTGGGAAGTCGGCGGCAGGCCCCGCGCGCCGCTCACGCGGACCCGCTGCGCGCCATCGTCGTGCAGGCGCACCTGCGAGAAATCGCAGGTCACGTCCGGCAACAGATAGCGGGCCGGATCGCCAATTTCGTACACCACCTGTTCGGCGACCGTGGCAGTGTTGACGAGCCCACCGGTGTTGGCGGGTTTGGTGATGACACAGCTGCCGTCGGCGAAACATTCGGCAATCGGGAAGCCCATGTCCTCCCAGCCGGGCACTTCGCGCCAGTCGGTAAAGAGCCCGCCGGTGCATTGCGTGCCGCATTCAATCAGGTGCCCGACCAAGCTGCCGGCGGCGAGTGCGTCGTAGTGGTCTGGCGCC
>CANFVX010000030.1 GCA_947450495.1 Gammaproteobacteria bacterium | reverse complement strand
TTTAATTCTTCCCGGCTTGCCGGGTCGGGGCGTTTGAAGACCCCACCAAACTGGTCGAGGAATTTTTCGAGAATTTCTGAATTGATGGCCATTTCACCGGCTCCTTTCTAAATTGCTGTCCAAGGTCGGCGCGGCGTCATGCGCGACGCCCGGCTTTAGGACGTTTTTAGTGCATCGTCGGCGTTCGTTGATGTGTTTTGGACGCTGCACAGATCATCGTCCACCCTCCAAATTGACACGCGTATCGAGATTAGGCTCTTTCTCGATGCTTTTGCTGTTGCTGGCACGCTAGCTGCTAGTTCGGTGGCGTCCTATACAAACCCTTGAAAGGCCATTCCGCTCAAACGCCTCCCCGAAAGCCGAACGTGCATGGGCTATAGTACGACTGTCAAGCACGCGGTCAGGGAGTTCAGGCGAGGTGCAGGAACCTCTCATCTGGGCATGGACACGGTAGCGACTTCGAATTCACACGAGGCGCGATAACAAACACCGCGAGGCGAACGAACCACCAAATCCGGAGTGAGACTATGAAGCTTGTGACAGCGATCATTAAACCTTTCAAACTCGATGACGCCCGGGAAGCGCTGTCGGATATCGGCGTACAAGGCCTCACCGTAACCGAGGTGAAAGGGTTTGGCCGTCAGAAAGGTCACACCGAACTCTACCGCGGCGCTGAATACGTTGTAGATTTCCTGCCGAAATCAAAACTCGAAGTCGCCGTTGCTGACGACAAGGTCGATGAAGTCATTGAAGCCATCGCGAAGGCGACAAACACGGGCAAGATTGGTGACGGCAAGATTTTTGTCACCGAACTGGTCAACGTCATGCGCATTCGTACCGGTGAAACTGGCGTCGACGCGCTGTAAGGCGATTCGCCCAAGTCCTGTTCATCACTGTGCTCACCCCGGGGGCTTATAACCCGGGTGAGCGCAGCATCATCTCCCAGGCGATCGCCTCATTCTCTGCGCTCCCGCAGGCGCCTTACCCTTCCTACGCTCGGCATCCGCCTTTTAGGGTGCCGTCCTGTCCTCGCTCAGGTTTCCGACTTGAATTTCCTGCACTAAACTGGCCGCTTGATTCGGCGTTAGCGCTATTGATAGCCCTCTTCTGGGGCGATTGGGGCGATGCGTCAGGTCTTTGTTGTATCTAATGCTGTCCCACCATCGCTGCCTTTAAGGTCGGAGGTCACCCATGATGCGCAAAAGCGCGGTTTTTGGCTTTTTTACACTGGCCTCATCGAGCCAATTGGCATGGGCGGACGGCGGCTTGAACGCAGGGAACGCTGCGTGGCTCCTTGTTTCGACCGCGCTGGTGCTGTTCATGACGATACCTGGCCTGGCCTTTTTCTATGGCGGTCTGGTTCGCAGCAAAAACGCGCTCTCCGTTTTGATGCAGTGTTTTGCAATTACCTGCTTGATTTCGGTGCTCTGGTTCGCCTGCGGGTACGGTCTGGCCTTCGGGGCCGGCGGCCAATTCAATGATTATCTGGGCGCGGGAAAATTCTTGTTGCTGGATATTCAGCGCGACTCCATGACCGGCGATGTCCCGGAAACCGCTTATCTGATGTTCCAGATGACCTTCGCGATTATTACGCCGGCGCTCATCATCGGCGCCTTTGTTGAGCGCGTGAAATTCCTGACCGCCATGCTGTTCAGCGCCGGGTGGTTTCTGTTGGCTTACGTGCCGGTCTGCCATTGGATTTGGGGTGGTGGTTGGCTCGCTCAACGCGGCGTGCTGGATTTTGCGGGTGGCATTGTGGTGCACGTCAACGCGGGAGTTGCCGCGCTGGTAGCGGCGCTCATGGTGGGGCCGCGACGCGGCTTCCCCGACAGCGCAATGCCGCCTCACAACATGACGCTGGTAGTCGCCGGTGCGGCCATGCTGTGGGTCGGTTGGTTTGGCTTCAATGCCGGTAGCGCACTCGCCGCGAACGGCAACGCGGGTATGACCATGCTCGCAACCCATCTGTCCGCTGCGGCCGGGGCCTTGGCTTGGGGCCTAATCGAGTGGCGTCGCTATGGCAAGCCTAGCGTTCTTGGGATCGTCACGGGCATGGTGGCTGGACTCGGCACCATTACTCCCGCTTCGGGGTTTGTGGCGCCTTGGGCGGCGATTGTCATTGGCGCATTGGCGGGCACCATCTGCTACTTCGCTACCCACTACGTGAAGCGGGTGCTACGCATTGATGATTCCTTGGACGTCTTCCCCGTGCATGGCGTGGGCGGCATTTTGGGCTCGGTGGTAACGGGCCTATTTGTCGCGGCTGAATTCGGCGGTTCGGGATTGGCTGCCGGGCAAACGATAACGGGGCAACTCGGTGTTCAGGTCCTGGCCGTGGCCGTTACCGCCGCCTGGAGTGCCGTGGTGACATGGGCCGTGCTCAAGGTGTTGGCGGCGACCGTTGGATTGCGCGTGAGCGCTGAAGAAGAAAATGAAGGCCTGGATTTGGCAGACCATGGGGAGCGCGCCTACAGCTTGTAGCCGCAACGCGCGATGACGGGGCATCCGCCTGGGGGGATGCCCCGCTGGACACAGGTTCCGGACTACAAAGCCTTGTGAGCCCCGTCGCAGAGTGGTGCTTTTTGGGTCTGCTTGCAGGCGCAGAGCCACATCGTTTGTGCGGCCTCCACTTTGATCACCTGCGGGGTGAACTCCGTGCCCTTGTGTGAGCCGTCGCAAAAAGGCTGCTTGCTTGATAGGCCGCATGAGCACCACCAATATTGGCCCGGCTCAAGGTCAACCTTGATCGGGGCTTTTTGTGCACATACTGGTTTGTCCATTCGAGATCTCCTGCTTGGGAACGGCGGGTACGGGTTTCATTTTGTGCTGAGCCATTTAACTTTCAAACGCTCAGTCGCATGCATACAATAGATTTCACGCGGTGACCCTACAAGCCAAGCGAGCTTTAGAAAACTGCAGCAGAATCCTGTCCAACCCTAACCGTCGCGAGCACGCATTCAACTATGGCCGACGCAAAACTCGTCGATAAGTCGCTTCTGCGCACCCTCGTTCCCGCTAACGCGCTGAACGGCGAGAACTTTCAGGAATTGTCTGGCAAGGCCTTCGTTGAAGATGTGCCTAGCGGAAAGACGATTTTCAAAGCCGGCGAGGTTGACCGAAAGTCCGTTTATTTGCTGGAAGGGCAGGTGGCGCTGATCGACAGCGCCGGGGAAACCATCGTCGCTGAAGGCAGTGAAGCCGCGCGATACGCACTCGCCAACAATCAGCCCCGGAAACACACCGCCAAAGCCCGGACCGATTGCAAGATCACCCGTCTGGATGCTGACCTTCTGGACATCCTGCTGACTTGGGATCAACTTTCAGGGATCGAAGTAAATGAAATTCAGCTGTCACCGTCTAGCGATGACGACGACAGTGATTGGATGACCCGCATTCTCCAATCGAAAGTGTTCCTGCAGATTCCGCCGGCTAACATCCAGGCAATGTTCATGCGGATGCAGGAAGTGCCCAAGCGGGCCGGGGAGTTGGTTATCCGTCAGGGTGACGAAGGCGATTACTACTACATCATCAAGTCGGGACGCGCCAAGGTCTCCAGAACGTCCAAGACCGGCGCTGAACTCACGCTGGCGACCCTCAAAGATGGCGATGCCTTTGGCGAGGAGGCGCTGCTCTCGGAAGCCAAACGCAACGCCACGATTATCATGGAGACTGATGGCTTTCTGATGCGACTCGCCAAGGAAGATTTCATCGCTTTGCTTAAAGAGCCCATGATTAACTGGATCGGCATGCAAGACGCCGCGGCAAAGATTCAGGAAGGGGCCAAGTGGCTTGATGTTCGGTTGGAGAGCGAGCATGCCAACAATGGATTGTCTGGAAGTCTCAACATCCCTTTGTTCGTGTTGCGCTTGAAGGTGGAGAGCCTCAATCCCGCAGTACCCTATATCGTTTACTGCGACACTGGCCGCAGAAGTTCAGCGGCGGCCTTTCTGCTCAACGAACGCGGCTTTCAGACCTTTGTGTTGAAGGGTGGCACGGAAGAGCAGGGCATCTAATTGCCTCAAGGGTCTGACGCGTTCGTTGGCGCAGTGGCACTATGACCCGTCGCTGCTTCGTTGTGGGCTCTCCGATTGCCCATAGCCGCTCCCCTGTCATCCACCGCCTGTTTGCCGAGCAGTGTGGCCTCGCCCTTGAGTATCACAAGAGAGAAGTGCAGCCGGGGACGCTCGCGAGTTTTGTGCGCGAATGCAGAGAATCGGGTGTCACTGGCCTGAACGTTACGCTGCCCCTGAAAGAAGAGGCGGTGGCGCTGGCCGGTGAGATTCATCCTCGCGCGAAAGTGGCTGGTGCAGCCAATACCCTGTGGTTTGATGCGTCCGGCGTGATTCACGCTGACAATACAGACGGCACCGGCTTGCTTCGCGACTTGGCCTGTCACGGGGTCTCTATCCGCGGTCGTTCCGTGTTGCTGATAGGCGCCGGTGGTGCCGCCCGGGGGGTATTGCCGGCGTTGCTCGCAGAGTCACCCAGTCAAGTTTCCTTGATGAACCGCACGCAGGCGCGCGCCGAGCAGCTTGCGGCGACGCATGCGCTGCCGGTGCTGACCATGAATGCAGAGGTCTCCGCAGCATTCGATGTGGTGATTAATTCGACCTCAGTCGGCGTCGGGGTGGACAGCGCGCTGACGCTTTCCCCGTCTTTGATCGATTCGCACTCCCGCTGTTACGACCTGGTCTATGCACGGGAAATGACGCCTTTTCAGCGCTGGGCGCAAGCTAACGGCGTGCACAATCCTTTGGATGGACTCGGCATGCTTGTGGAGCAGGCCGCCGAAGCATTTCAAATCTGGCACGGACGGACGGTCGATACGGGGCCCGTGATAGCGTTTCTGCGTCATCGCGCTTAAGGGCGCCTGCGGCACGGGCCTCGGGCTAGTGGTCCCGCGTCATTTCTAACGTCGCCAGCGCGACGTAGTTTTCTACTGAAAGATTTTCAGGTCTCATCGTCATCTCGATACCCAAAACGTTCAATTCTTCCGCTGTAAATACCTGCCCTAAGGTATGCCTGATCATTTTGCGTCGATGTGCGAAGGCAATGCGGGTCACGCGTTCCAGCGCGAGTAAGGTCTCGTTCGATGGCAATGACTGACGTGGCGTCAGCCGCACAATGCTCGAGACGATAGACGGCGCAGGTCGAAAACTTTCGGGTTCAATATCGAACAACAACTCCACGTCACAAACCGACTGCGCCGCGACGGTTAGCCTGCCGAAATCGGCGGTCCCTGGCTCGCCCGCCAAGCGTAGCGCAACCTCTTTTTGCACCATCACATGCAAATCCTGCAGCTTGTGGCAGGCCGCAAGCAGGCGAATCAGGAGTGGTGTCGAGATGTTGTAGGGAAGGTTTCCGATGATTCTGAGCTTCTCGAGCCCATCGCCTGCGGTAGTAAAATCAAACTCAAGCGCATCGGCTTGCAGCAAGCGCAGACGCGGGTAGGCCGCGAAGCGTTCGGCCAGTTTGCCTATGAGATCGCGGTCGATCTCAAGCGCCGTTAGATGCGCGCCGCTTGCCAGCAAGGGCTGCGTGAGTGCGCCAAGACCCGGGCCAATTTCCAGCAACTGCTGAGTGGGCAGCGGGGCCACACAGCCCACGATATTCGCAATGACGCTTTCGTCGACCAGAAAATTCTGGCCGAATCGACGCTTGGCGCGATGCCGTTCCGGGGCTTGAGTCACGCGCAATGGGACTTCGCTGTTGCCCGGCGAATGGCAATGGCGCGAGCCATCTCAAACGCGGCGAGCAGGCTCGAGGCGTTGGCATTGCCCGTGCCGGCCAACGCCAGCGCCGTGCCGTGGTCAACGGATGTACGGACAAATGGCAGGCCCAGCGTGACGTTCACCGCATCGCCAAAGCCGAGCGCCTTCAGAGGCCCCAAGCCCTGATCGTGGTACATCGCGACCACCGCGTCGGTTCTCTCCAGCGCCTCGGCCGTGAACGCCGTGTCGCCGGGAAATGGCCCGGTCACCTGCCATCCTTTATCGCGGGCTTTGAGCAGGGCGGGGACGATATGGTCAATTTCTTCTCGCCCCATATGACCGCCTTCGCCAGCATGAGGATTGAGGCCGCATACGCTCAGTCTTGGATGTTCAATCCCGAAATAATCGTCCATGGATTGTGCGACGGTATCGAGGACAAAACTGACAGACGCGTTATCGATCAGCGACGGTACTTGCAACAACGGGACGTGCGTTGTGACTAGCGCCACGCGTAGTTTAGGGGTCGCCAGCATCATGACCGTGCGGGCACCGTGGGCGGCCGCTGCCAGATATTCGGTATGCCCCGTGAACGGGATGCCGGCGTCATTGATAACCCCTTTATGCACAGGGCCGGTGACCATGGCCGCGAACTCGCCGCTCAAACAGCCCGCGATGGCGTGGTCGAGACATTGCAGAACGTAGGGGCTGTTTGCCGTGTCTAGCTTGCCCGCAATCACTGGTGCAGCGAGCTTGACGGGTAATACGGCAAAGTGCCCGCCTCGATGAACCGGGGTGGCGGAATCAAACTTGGAAATTTCGCATTGAAGCCCCAGCGTTGCAGCTCTGGCAGCGAGTAACGTGGGGTCTATCACCCAGGCCACGCGGATGCCGAGGTCGCGCGCGCCAAGTGCCAGTGCAATATCGGGTCCGATACCTGCGGGTTCCCCGGGTGTCACTGCGAGCGTCAGAGCGGTGCTAATCCTTTGCGGTACGGAGCTCGACATAGGCCTCGTCGCGCAATCTGTGCTGCCACTCCTGGAAGGCTTCTTCGCGCTTGCGCTGCATGATGGCTTCGCGCGCTTTGGCCGTTTTCACTTCGGCCGTTCCATCGTACTTACGGCGTTCCAGCACTTGGAGAATGTGCCAGCCGAAATCACTATGGAAGGGTTGGCTAAGCTCGCCGATAGGGCTGCTGGTCATCACTTCTTCAAATTCCGGGACCATCTGACCTTTGCTGACCCAGCCCAGATCGCCGCCCTGAAGGGCTGAGGCGCGGTCGTCTGAGTGGGTCTTCGCCACCGACGCAAAGTCTTCGCCGCCTTCGATGCGATCACGCAACTGGCGCAGACGGGCGATGGCGTCGCTATCCCGCGTGTCGCCAGAGGTATTAATCAGGATATGTCGCGCGTGGGTCTGCTCCAGCATCACGGCGTCCTCGCTACGCTTGCCGGTGAGCCGAACGATGTGATAGCCACCGCTGCTGGTAATGACGCCGCTGGTCTGATCGACCTGATAATTTCGCACCACATCTGCAAACAGCGACGGGATCTCGCTCAGCTTACGCCAGCCCAATTCGCCGCCGTCCAGTGCATCGCTGGCATCGGACATCGACACCGCGACCTGACGGAATGGCTCGCCACTGTTGAGACGCTCGAGGGCCTGCTCGGCCTTTTCACGTGCTCGGCGCTGCTCAGATTCGGTGGCCCCCGAGGGAATCGCTATCAGGATATGAGAGACCTGATATTCACCGTCATTGCTGGCGCCCCCAGCCTGATTCGTCAGATAGTTTTCGACTTCCCGGTCGGAGACCTGAACGCGCTTGTCGACTTCCTCGCGGCGCAGTCGGGAAAGCAGGATTTCCTGCCGGATATCCTCTCTGAATACGTTGAAGTCGTAGCCTTCCGAGGCAAGAATCTCCCGGAATTTGTCGTCGGATAAATTGTTCTTTCGAGCGATGTCCTTGATGGCTTTGTCCAAGGCATCCTCGGTGACTTTGATACCCGTGCGCGCCGCGAGCTGGACCTGAATTTTCTGCAAAATCAGCCGTTCGATCCCTTGCCGCTCTAGCACGTAGCTGGGGGGTGGCTCGCTGCCTCGTTTACGGATTTCAGAGCGCGCTTTTTCGACCAGTTGATCGAGTTCGCTCTGCATGATGACGTCGTCTTCAACGACGGCGATGATTTTGTCGAGTTCCGCTGCGCTAGCCCGCGCTGCGGAGAAGCCGCCGCCAATCAAAAGGCATAGACAGCAGATGATGGCGGACAGGATTTTTGTCATAGCGTAAGTCGGCTTGATCTCGAGCAGGCGGCAGAGTGGTAGAGAAGTGGCGGACCGCGCCATTCTAACGTAACAAATCCGGATAATCGCAAAGCAGGGCGACATCGTCAGAACATGGGCTCATATCCGGGAATATTTCGCTTAAGGAAGGACGTTGCCGTGTTACCCAGTCCCGCGAGTCCCTTGAATTCAACCTGCATGAACACCGCATTGTCGAACTTTCCCTCCGCGTTGCGGATGTAGCGACGACTGAAGACCCGGATCCCCCAACAGCAGGTTTCGAGTTCAATTCCTCCCACGAGTTCCAAGGATTCCTCGCCGCGCAGGGAATAATTCCAGCGCCCAATCATGTTGAGGTTTTCGGTGAGCGGCACGCGGAAGGAAATATCGGTCTGTTCCACGTCCTGAGCGCGGTTATAGATGTCGTTGAGCGCGAGCCGATTCGGATTGGTGCCTCGTAGCCGGTAGGCGGCGTTAATGAGCGTGCCGTCACGGGCTGCGTAGCGGAGCGCGAGCGCCGATTTGTCGATCCGGTTGGTATCGGGATCCCATTGCATGGTCGCGCGCGCGGTCCAGTCTTCCACCGGCGAGCTCGAGATTTCGGTCACATAAGCTGACTCGCCGCCGTCGTCTATCGGACGGCGCGGCAGGGTGACCGTGCGCGACTCGAAATATCGAATCTGCCCGACGCTGCCCGCCAGCACCTCGCGGCCGTCGCCCATACTCATGAAGCGAGTCGAAGCCGCAACGGTGATCTGATTGGCATCGCCGAAGCGATCTCGGCCTGAAAAGCGATTCTCGCGAAACAGGTTCGCAAAGCTGAAGTCGAATAAGCCGCTGTCAAAGACCGGGATATCGTCCTGCTTCACACGTGGGACATAGAGATAGAACACCCGTGGTTCGAAGGTCTGCATCATATTGGTGTCGGCGAAAGTGAACAGGCGCTCGGCAAAGAACTGGGCGTCCGTGCTGAAGAGGGGCACCACGCGCGACGGGTCACTCGGCAGACTGCCCGCGTCACTCAGAAAGTAGTTGGCCGTGCGCAGTCCGACCGACGGTTTGACGAACAGCCAAGGTTGGATGAACGGGAGCGACAGGGTTGGCTCAAGGTCCAGGCGTCCACCGGAGACGCTATCCGCGCGACTGAAGTAGGTCAGGTCAGTCAACATCTGGAAATGCGGTTGCAGATGGCGCATCGGGAAACGCGTTTGCGCCATGAGTTGCGGCAGTCGACGGTAGGGTAAGCGGATGTCTTGAATGGAACCGTCCACCGACTGAAACGCCTGCATCAGCCCTTTGACATAGTAATTCCGCCCGGCGTAAGTGGTTTCGATTCGCCGGTCCAGATAGCGCTGACTCGACAGGCTCAGGCTGCCGCCGAAGTCCTCAAAGTACTGTGCATCGGACACATTCTGGAGCAACGCATAAACATGACCGTGGCGGGAATCAAAGTATTGGTCGTGCAAAAGGCGCACGGAGGATCGGTCTGCATCGCCGGCGAGCGAGTCGCTTGGCAGGTAGCTAAAATTCAGCTTGCTTTTGAAATCCTCGCCTAAATAGCGATATTCGCCGTTCATCATCAGGCCGCGTCGCGAAATCCACCGAGGGGTTACGGTGGCATCCTGATTCGGCGCGATATTCACGTAATACGGAATTCTCGTGTCGAAGCCCTGCGTCGAAGACGTGCCGAAAGTAGGGATGAGCAAGCCGGATTTGCGTTTGCCACTTAAGGGAAAGCTGGCGTACGGGAAATAGAACACCGGAATGTTGTGGACGCGAAGCAAGGCATTGGTGGCATAGCCCCGGTCTTCCTCGTGTTGCAGGCGGATCCGCGTGGCGGAGAATTTCCAGGCTTCGTCACTGACTGGGCACGTGGTGTATTCCGCGTGTTCGAGCTTGGCGTTGTGCGTAGTGTTGTTGGAGGTTATCCGCCGCGCGATGCCCCGACCCGGCGAGCCGAGCAGCCAATACGCGCCGTTTTCCAGCCGAAAGGTGTCGCTATCAAGCAGTACGGTGGCGCGCTGGCCACGCCACAAAAGATCCGAGTTCCAGAGATGCACATCGCCGAACAGCCGGCCGACGTTCGCGGGCTGGTCGTAGGCCACGTGGTCCGCCCGCACCGCCAGTTTGCCCTTGACCAGTTCAACGCTGTCGTCGAAGTCCGAGATGTCTTTTTCGAGCACCCGGCTTTGCCCCGCCCGGATTTCTGCCGATTCAGGGTCGGCATCCGGGTCGCTGTATTCGGGGCGACTGGGCAGGCTTCGGTCGACCGGACACAGCCACCAGTACTCCGGGTTCGAACCCGGGGAGTTCGAATGACGGGAGGGCAGGGCGGACGCATTGGTCCACAGGGCGGCGAGGGTCGCCGTGATAATTATTGTTTTGAGCATTGGCCCGGAACAGGAGGGGATGGCTTCCCAGCGTCCGGGTAAAATCGCACAAGCGCGTGGGGGCTTCAACCGCTACGACAGCGCTCCGGCACCGCCCGGTTCCGGGCACCTGCGTGTGATCAATGAAGTTTGGTGTCCGATTGCTTGATGAGGTGGGCCACCTGCTCTTCGCAGAACTCAAGTTGTGCGGCAAGCGAGGGGAGTTTCAAGAGCGCGGTTTGCTGTTCCAATGCGAGCGGCAGGCGTTCGGTCAATCGGTAGACCAGCGACTCGGCGGCGCTGAGCTGGTTTCCGGATTGGGTGGGTGCAATCGGCACCAGTTCACTCAAGCCGTGTAACAGCTCCGACAGGTAGCGATGGCGGGAGTCCAACGTGTACTCGTCGGATGCCTCAAACCAGCTGACGGTGCCAATCTGCAGGCCGCGATCATTGATGCGCCGACCGTGCAGATGAAAGCGTCGGGAACCTTCAACCACGAGCGAAAGCAAGCCGTCTTTACCTTGGTCCCAGTCGGTAATGGTGGCCAGCGTGCCTACATCGTAAGTGGTCGCCGGTGTGCCGGCTTCATTCCCGTGCAGAATCGGGCAGATCCCGAATCCTTGTCCGGCGCGGATGGACTGGGTCACGAGTTCGACATAGCGCGGTTCAAAGATTCTGAGTGACAGTTCCCCGCCGGGGTAAAGCACCGTGCGCAAGGGAAACAGCGGCAGCTCTTGTTGTTCGGTGTGACTCATGATTGTGGCTGCTCCCGATTGGCAAGCCCGTTTAAAAATCGGCCGTGCAGGCCGTCGAAGCCGCCGTTGCTCATGATCAGCACCTGATCGCCCGCCCGCGTTGCTTCCAGCGCGCCGGCGAGCAGGTCATCCGTGCTCGTAAAGCGCCGGCAGCGCTCATGAAGTGGAGCAAACGTTTCTTCCACATCCCAGGTCAGTGTGTCCGGCGCTAGCACGAGCACCAAATCAGCCTCATTCAAGGCGCCGGCCAACCCCTCGCGATGAGCACCGCTGCGCATACTGTTGGAACGGAGTTCGAGTACCGCGACGCAGCGCCGCTCCGGCGCGCTTTCGCGCAGCGCGGCCACGGTGGCCGCAATCGCTGTCGGATGATGAGCGAAATCGTCAAACACGCTGATGCCTGCGACTGTGCCGAGGAGTTCGAGCCGTCGCTTCACGCCTTTGAAATTTTTGAGGGCCGACAAAGCCGCAGCAAGCGCAACGCCCGTCGTGGTGACTGCGGCGACCGCAGCCGCCGCGTTGAACGCGTTGTGACGGCCGTGCAGCGCACTGTCGAGTGGATGCTTCGTGCCATCCGGGGCGGTGAGCGAATAGCCGCTCGCATGGCTCGCTATTGTCCAGTCCGCGCCGTGACTGCCGAAGGTCTGCTGCGGGGTCCAGCATCCGCCAGCGATCACCTCCGCCAGCGCAGGTTCGTCGGCATTCCAGAGCACAGTGCCGCGTCGGGGCACGACCCGTAACAAGTGCCGGAACTGCACCTTGATGGCGTCCAGATCCGGGAAGATGTCGGCGTGGTCGAATTCCAGATTGTTGAGCAAGGCCACTTCGGGCCGGTAATGGACAAATTTCGAGCGCTTGTCGAAGAACGCGGTGTCGTATTCGTCGGCTTCGATGACGAACCACTCACCGCTGCCCAAGCGCGCCGGCGCGGAAAAATTGCCCGGGATGCCACCGATGAGATAGCCGGGAGAGCGTCCGGTGGCCTCAAGGAGCCAGGCAATGAGGCTGGTGGTGGTCGTTTTGCCATGGGTCCCGGCGACCGCAATCACCCGGCGTCCACGGAGCACATGCTCCGCCACCCACTGGGCGCCCGAGGTATACGGAATCCCCGAGTCCAGCACCGCCTCCACCAACGGGTTGCCACGGCTGAGCGCGTTGCCGATCACCACCATGTCGGGCCGGTCGTCGAGCGCGCGCGCATCCCAGCCTTCGATGAGGGCGATCCCGGTATCGCGGAGAAAATCGCTCATCGGCGGGTAGACCTGCGCGTCCGAACCGCTGACCTCATGGCCCAGTTCTCGTGCCAGCACCGCCAGACCGGCCATGAACGTGCCGCAGATACCCAGAATGTGCAGACGCATGCCTAGCCCTCTGCGGCGCGAGAGAAAAGAGTCACTTCAGGGCGCGCTCACGGCGCTGCCGCCCTGACCGTAGTGCGACACCACGTAGTTGTTGAGAAGTTCTTTGAACTCTTCGGCGATGCGCTCGCCACGCAGCGTAGTAAATTTTTCGCCATCCACAAAAACAGGTGCTGCAGGCGCTTCCCCGGTGCCGGGCAGGCTAATGCCGATATTGGCGTGTTTGCTTTCACCAGGACCGTTCACCACACAGCCCATCACGGCCAGCGTCATTTCTTCAACGCCGGGATAGGTGTTTTTCCAAATCGGCATCTGGGTGCGGACGTAGGCTTGAATGTCTTCGGCCAACTCCTGAAACACCGTGCTGGTGGTGCGGCCGCAGCCGGGGCAGGCGGTGACCAGCGGTGTGAACGCGCGCAGGCCCATGGTCTGCAGAATCTCCTGCGCGACGACCACCTCTTTGCTGCGATCGCCGCCCGGCTCGGGCGTCAGCGAGACCCGAATTGTGTCGCCGATCCCGCCCTGAAGCAGGTAACCCATGCTGGCCGTAGAAGCCACAATGCCTTTGGACCCCATGCCAGCTTCGGTCAGGCCCAGATGCAGCGCGTAGTCGCAACGGCGGGCGAGTTCGCTGTAGACCCCGATGAGGTCTTGCACGCCACTGACCTTGCAGCTCAAGACGATTTGGTCGCGTCGCATGCCGAGTTCTTCGGCGCGGGCCGCGCTCATCAGCGCCGACTGAATCAGCGCTTCACGGGTGATTTCTGCGGCGGAGCGAGGATTGGGCGACTTCGCGTTCTCATCCATCATCGAGACCACGAGGGACTCATCCAGACTGCCCCAGTTCACGCCAATGCGAACCGGTTTGTTGTACTTGATGGCCACCTCGATCATGGTCGAGAACTGGCCGTCGCGCTTGCGGCCGAAGCCCACGTTGCCCGGATTGATGCGGTATTTGGCGAGCGCTTCGGCGCAATCGGGATACTTGGTGAGCAGCAGATGGCCGTTGTAGTGAAAGTCGCCAATCAGCGGCACGCGACAGCCGAGCGTATCGAGCATGCCGCGAATGCGCCCGACCTGCGCTGCGGCTTCTTCGGTATTGACGGTGATTCGGACCAGTTCGGAGCCCGCCGCGGCAAGCTGCTGCACCTGTTTGACCGTGCTGGCCGCATCAGCGGTGTCGGTGTTGGTCATGGACTGCACCACCACGGGGTGGTTACCGCCGATGGTAATCGGCCCAACGCGCACGCCGACGCTGGCGCGGCGGGAATAGTTCGGAATTTCGATCATGATGTAAGCGGCCGTCCGATAGGATTGCTGGGAGATGCGCTGCATCTTAGCCCAGCGGCCGAGACCAAGCCAAAGGCGCTGCAGGGCTACTCACTCAGGCGAGCGATCCCGGTGATATGCTCGCCGCAGCCGCCGAATCACGGCGACCCCACCGTAACTGATGGAGCATCGATTCATGTCGAAAATTGAGAAGACCGAAGCCGAGTGGCGCAGCCAGTTGACCCCGGAACAGTTCGCCGTCTGCCGCCAGCACGGGACCGAGCGTCCGTTTGCCGGCGCCTTAACCGATTGCAAGATTGATGGCCAATATCTCTGTGTTTGCTGTGGCGCCGAGCTGTTTGATTCCAGGACCAAATTCGATTCGGGTTCCGGTTGGCCGAGCTTCTGGGAGCTGGCCGTTGAAGAAAATATCGCCACCCATACCGACCGTAGCCACGGGATGATCCGCACCGAAGTGCTCTGTGCGCGCTGTGATGCGCACCTGGGGCATGTGTTCCCGGATGGCCCGCCGCCGACCGGTCAGCGGTACTGCATCAATTCGGTCGCTCTGACGATCAAACCCCGCGAGTAATGAGCGAGGGGCAGGCCAGCGTCACGGTCGATGTGCGGGGACTTAACTGCCCCATCCCGCTGCTGAAAACCCGCAAGGCGATGGCGGTGGCAGCGGCGGGCGAGAGCGTGACGGTTCTGGTGACGGATCCGGACAGCGTGCTCGATATCCGCGCTTTCGCGCAGATCGAAGGCTTCTCCTGCGAGGTGAGCGAAGCGCCGCCGGGGATTTGGTGCTTTCGGCTCGGCAAACCCTGACGAGGTATCAGGCGCGCGGCAGGGTGACGCCCGTCTGCCCCTGATACTTTCCGCCCCGGTCCCGGTAGGACACTTCGCACGGCTGATCGGATTCGAGAAACAGCACCTGCGCCACGCCTTCATTGGCGTAAATCTTGGCCGGCAGCGGGGTGGTGTTGGAGAACTCCAGCGTCACGTGGCCTTCCCATTCGGGTTCCAGCGGCGTGACGTTGACGATAATCCCGCAGCGGGCGTAGGTCGATTTGCCGAGGCAGATGGTGAGGATGTTCCGCGGGATCCGGAAATATTCCACCGTGCGCGCCAGTGCAAATGAGTTCGGCGGGATGATGCAGACCTCGGAATTGATATCTACGAAGCTCGTGGGGTCAAAGTTCTTCGGATCCACCACCGCCGAATACACATTGGTGAAGACCTTGAATTCAGGCGCGCAGCGCAGGTCATAGCCGTAGCTCGAGGTCCCATAGGAAATGATCCTTTCCCCGTTGACCTCCCGCACCTGACCGGGCTCGAAGGGGTCGATGAGGCCGTGCTTTTCGGCCATGTGTCGAATCCAGCTGTCTGCCTTGATCGGCATGGTGTGGTCTCCCTGGGCTCAGGTGTTCTGAATCACGATGTTGGGGAAGCGGCTGGAATAATCGCGGGCGCGCAGCGCCAGTTTGGCACCTACCCGTCGCGCCACCTGGCGGTAAATTTCGGTGGACGGGGCATCGGGCATGGTGGCCACCGTGGGCTTGCCGCTATCCACGCCTTCGCGGATCCGGATATCCAGCGGCAGTTCGCCGAGCAGATCAACGCCATATTGTGCGGCCATTGAGGCCCCGCCACCCGAGCCGAAGATGTGTTCCACATGACCGCACGAGGAGCACGTGTGCAGGCTCATGTTTTCGATGATGCCGAGCACCGGCACGTCGACCTTCTCGAACATGCGCAGACCTTTGCGGGCATCGAGCAGGGCGATGTCCTGCGGGGTGGTGACGATCAGCGCGCCACTGACCGGAATGCGCTGGCAGAGGGTGAGCTGGATATCGCCGGTGCCCGGCGGCAGGTCAATGACGAGGTAGTCGAGATCATGCCAGTTGGTTTCGCGGAGGAGTTGTTCCAGCGCGCTGGTCGCCATCGGGCCGCGCCAGATCATCGGGGTGTCTTCTTCGACCAGATGACCGATTGAAATCGATTGAATGCCATAGCTCAGTTTGGGTTCCATCGACTTGCCGTCGCGGGAATCCGGTCGTCCGTGCGCGCCCAGCATGCGGGGCTGGCTGGGACCGTAGATGTCGGCGTCCAGCAGGCCGACCGTTGCGCCTTCATCGCGCAAGGCAAGCGCCAGATTGACGGCCGTGGTGGATTTCCCAACGCCGCCTTTGCCGGAGGCCACCGCAATCGTGTTGCGCACGCCCGCCAGTGGCTTGACCGCCTTTTGCACCGAATGAGTGACAATTTTCGCCGACAGTTCAAAGCGCGCCGGCGGTGCGCCGGGCAGGCTTGCCAGCACCGCGCCGAGGCGGGCGGTGAGTTCGCTGCCGTAGCGTGCAATGGGAAAGCCCGCCTCGAGGGTAATGTTCAGGGCATCGGGCGTGATTTCTATGCTTTTGACCATCCCGGCACTGACAACGTCGCAGCCAAGGTAAGGGTCTGTATCGCGCATCAGCGCCTGTTCGATATCGGCTTTGCTCAAGGCCATGGTCAGCGAGTCCTCGGATCAGGGATGGCGGATTGTACAGGAAGGATGCGGTGTTCCCGTCATGACACCGTTTGGACAATGGTGCTACCTTTGCGGACTCACGGGTAGCCTCGCCGACGTCGACGGGCTGGCACCGGAATCCCCATTTTCAGATTCTTCCTGACGCCGCACGCATGAGCTCTCAACGCCGCATTCTCGTTACCAGCGCCTTGCCCTATGCCAATGGGCCCATCCACATTGGGCATCTGGTGGAATATATCCAGACCGATATGTGGGTGCGCTTCCAGAAGATGCGCGGCCATGAATGCTGGTACGTGTGTGCGGACGACGCGCACGGCACGCCCATCATGCTCCGCGCCGAGCAGGAAGGCTTAACGCCCGAGGCGCTCATTGCGCGCGTGTGGGAAAGTCATCGCGCCGACTTCGCCGGCTTCAACGTCGGGTTCGATAACTATCACAGCACGCACTCGCCGGAAAACAAGGCGATCTCGGCCATGATTTACGAGCGTCTGCGTGACGCCGGCCACACCACCGTGCGCTCGATTCGCCAAGCCTATGATCCGGTCAAGCAGATGTTCCTGCCCGACCGTTTTATCCGGGGCAAATGTCCGCGCTGCGCAACGCCCGATCAGTATGGCGACAGCTGTGAGCACTGCGGCGCCACCTATGCGCCCACCGATTTGATCGACGCAGTCTCGGCCTTGAGCGGCGTGGCGCCGGAGTTGCGCGAAAGCGAGCATGTGTTCTTCCAGTTGAACCACTTCGAGGACATGCTGCGTGGCTGGCTCGAACGCAACGATCTGCAGTCGGGAGTGGTCAATAAACTCCAGGAATGGTTTGAAGCCGGTCTGCAGGATTGGGATATCTCGCGCGACGCACCGTACTTCGGCTTTGAAATCCCGGGCTATCCGGGCAAGTTTTTCTACGTGTGGCTGGATGCGCCGATTGGCTATCTGGCGAGCTTCCGCAACCTCTGCGACCGCCTGAATCTCGATTTCGACGCCTTCGTACAGCCGGACAGTACCGCCGAGATGTATCACTTCATCGGCAAGGACATCATGTACTTCCACACGCTGTTTTGGCCGGCCATGCTCCATGGGGCCAATCTGCGTTTGCCGACCAACGTCTTCGTGCACGGCTTCCTGACCGTCGACGGTCAGAAGATGTCGAAATCCCGCGGCACCTTTATCACCGCGCGAACCTATCTCGATCACCTCAATCCCGAATGCCTGCGCTATTACTTCGCGGCGAAACTGGGGCCGGCGATCGATGACATCGATCTCAATCTGGAAGATTTTCAGGCGCGAGTGAATTCCGATCTGGTGGGCAAGGTGGTGAATATCGGGAGCCGTTGCGCGGCGTTTGTGACGCGCGACTTCGCGGGCCAGCTTGCCGCCGAGGACGACGAACCCGCCCTGATTGAGCGCCTCAAGCATTCCGCAGACGATATTGCACAGAGCTTCGAGGCTCGCGATTTCTCCCGCGCCATGCGGGAAGTCATGCTATTGGCAGACCTCGTCAATCAGTACATTGATCGGCGCAAACCGTGGGTGATGGCCAAAGACCCTGCGGCGCGTAACGACCTCGCCCGTGTGTGTGGCACCGGTCTGCGCGCGTTTCGTTTGCTCATGATTTATCTCAAACCGGTGGTGCCAGCGCTGGTCGAAAACGCCGAGCGCTTCCTGCGTTGTGGCACTTTGAACTGGGCCTCGCTTGAGGCGCCCTTCGGCGGTTGTGAAATCGATGCTTTCACGCCGCTCATGAATCGAATTGAAAAAGCCAAGGTGGAGGCCATGGTGGAAGCCAGCAAGAATTCAACTGCGCCGACGACCGTCGCCGCCCCTGTTACGCCGGCCCCGGCGGCCGCACCGAGCGCTGAGTCGGCAACGCCCACGATCAGCATCGATGAATTCGCCAAGGTCGATCTGCGGATCGCGCGCGTGGTGCAAGCCCTGCCCGTCGAAGGCGCCGACAAACTCGTTCAGTTGCAACTGGATGTGGGCGAACTGGGGCAACGCACGGTGTTCGCCGGCATCAAGGCCGCTTATTCGCCGGAAGCGCTGACCGGCAGAATGGTGGTGATGGTGGCCAATCTCGCGCCACGCAAGATGCGTTTCGGCCTGTCTGAAGGCATGGTGCTCGCCGCCAGTCACGCCGACAGCGGTATTTTTCTGCTGGACGCCGATGACGGCGCTCAGCCCGGCATGCGCGCCAAGTAGGCGCCAGCGACGAGGACAGCTTTACCGTGGCCGCTGCCGACTCGCCCGCCACGCGCGTTGAGTCGATTCTCCGCTTGCTGCCGCAGACGCAGTGCGGCGCCTGCCAATATCCGGGTTGCCGCCCATTCGCCGAGG
>CANFVX010000029.1 GCA_947450495.1 Gammaproteobacteria bacterium | reverse complement strand
TCTACGCGGTCAAACACCGGTTCGCGTTCGATGCGCTCGCAGTAGGGATCATCGACATAGTTCGAGAAATCGCCTTTCACTTCCACGTACTGGTCGATGGCCTCGGCCCGCAGGCGCCGATCCCGCTCGGCCAGATATTTGGCTTTCAGCGCCGCCGGGTCGAAGTCGATTTCACCAAGAGTCTGACGGATGACTTCGGGCGTGGGCTGCATATCTAAATCCTGTGTTCGAGTTGGAGAGTGAGGGGCAGACGGGTAGGCTGGAGGGGATTGTAACCACGGAGGCGGCGCGATGAACAAAAGACCAGCCACATTGCTGGCGGAGATGCCCGATGGGGTGTTTGGTCACGCGGCGCTGCTGGAAATCGTGGAGAACCAGATCCGCGATCGCAATCCGCCAGAAACCGCGCAAACGCTGGCGCGCCTTGGCACTGAAGGTTTCGCCCGCGACGATGCGGTGCATCTGATTGCCTGCGTGGTGTCGGTGGAAATCTTCGAGGTCATCCACGCCAAGCAGACGTTTGACCCCGAGCGCTTTGCGGAGAATCTGGCGGCGCTGCCCGAACTCCCCTACGACCCCAACGCCGTGACGAGCGAGATCGTTCCCTGATGCTGATTCGCAGCACCTGCCCGCGCGACTGCTACGACCGCTGTGGCTTGCTCCTGCGCGTGGCGGACGGTGTGGTCAACCGGGTTTCTGGCGATCCCGCCCACCCGCACACGCGGGGCAGCATTTGCGGTAAATGCGCGACGGCCTACAACGGCCTCTGGCTCGACGACGGTCAGCGATTGCAAACGCCGCTAAAACGCATCGAGCCGAAGGGCGCGGGCGAATTCGCAGCCATAGGCTGGGACGAGGCCTTGGAGATGCTGGGCGGGCGACTGCGCACGCTGGCCGCCGAGGGCGCCGCTGCCAGCGTCTTGCACGCGCATTATCAGGGGACCTATTCCGCGATTGCCTGCCAGTTTCCCAATCGCTTTTTCCACCGCTACGGTGCGACGGAAATTGAGCCCAGCACGATTTGCGACAAGGCCGGCCACGTGGCGCTGGGCGCGATGTATGGCAGCTCCGGCGAGGGCTTTGATCCGCGCACGCTCGCGCAGGCCAAAACGCTGTTGCTGTGGGGCGTGAACCCTTCGCATAGCGGACCCATGACGGATCGCCACTGGGTGGCGGAGTTTGCGGGCACGACGATCGTGGTCGACCCGCTAAAGACGCTGACGGCGGCGCGGGCCGATCTGCATTTGCAGCTTTATCCCGGCACCGATGTCGCGCTGGTGTATGGCCTGCTCGGCGTGATGCAGCGGGAGGGCTTGCTGGACGAGGCATTCATCGCGCGCCATGTGCGGGGCTGGGCGGCGGTGGAAGCGCAGTTGCTCACGTGCTCGCCGGCGCAGGCCGCCGCGATTACCGGCGTACCGCTGTCGCTCATCGAGGAGGCGGCAAGGATTTACGCGCGAGCAGCGTCCTTGCTCTGGATCGGCATTGGCTTGCAGCGCCAGACGCACGGCGGGGACATCACACGCGCGGTCGGATTGTTGCCCGCGGCGGCGGGCCAGATGGCGCGTCCCGGCACCGGATTTTTGTACACCAACAGCTATGAGATCGTCGGCGTTTCCGAGTCGCGCCTTACCGCCGCCCATCTCGCGCCGGCGGCGCCCTTGCGCATCAGTCATATGGATTTGGCCGATGCGCTCGAAGACCCCGCCCGCTCGCGCGTCTTGTTTAACTGGAACACCAACCTGCTGGTCTCGGCGCCTAATCAGCAGCGCCTGCGTCGGTCTCTGGCGCGGGACGATCTGCTCACCGTGGTGATTGATCTCTTCATGACGGATACCGCGCGCTACGCCGATGTGGTGCTGCCCGCAGCCAACTTCATGGAGTTCGACGATCTGGTGTTCTCCTACTTTCACCGCACGGTCTCGGCCCAGGTCAAAGTGCGCGAGCCGGTGGGCGTCGCGCTGCCGAATCAGGAAATCTTCCGGCGTCTGGCGCAGGTGATGGGCATGACCGATCCCGAATTATTCGAAACCGACGAAGCGCTGATTGCCGACCTGCTGGCGCAGGCGCGGCCCGGCACTTCGTTTGCCGAACTCGCGCAAGTGGGCACGATGTTCGTGAGCGATGAGGTCCGTCCGCAGTTTGCCGATCTGGCGTTTGCCACGCCGAGCGGCTGCATCGAAATTGATGCGGCGACGTTTCTGCAGGCCGGTTTGGCCGCAGTCCCGGCAGTGCGGGCCGATGCGCGCGCGCCGGACCATGCGCTGCGCCTGATCAGTCCTTCGCATCGCTGGTTGATGAACAGTACCTATGGCAACGATGCCGACGTTCGGCGCCAGATGGGACCTGATGCCTTGCTGCTGAACGCCGCGGACGCTGCCACACGGCAACTCGCGACGGGCGATTGGGTGGCGGTGCACAGCGCCGCCGCCAGCTTGCGGCTGCAGGTGGAAATCTCGGACGTGCCGCCGTCGGGCGTGGCGGTTTGCTACAAATCGCGCTGGCTGCAGTTCGATGGACAGCAGGCCAACGTCAACGTGCTGAACCCTGGGCTGCGCGGCGATCTGGGCGACGGCACGGCGGTGAACAGTCTCGATATCACCCTGCGGCCGGTCGCCGCACCCATGAGCTGAGGACGCGAACCCCATGAGTATCAGTCCCCCCAATCTGTTTGCCTGCGTGAGCCAGTATCTGAAATCACCCGACGAGATCGCGCCGCATATTCCGGCCCATATCGAATGGCTGGGCGAACTGGATGCCGCCGGCAAACTCGTGACCTCCGGACGACAGGTGCCGCCCGCGGGTGGCGTGATCGTGATGGCGGGCGACAGTCGCGAGGCCGTGCAGGCGCTGCTGGCCACCGATCCCTTTGCGCTGCATGGCTGCGCCGCTTACTGGATCTTCGAGTTCGAGCTTAATCCCGAGCCTATTCGCGGGCGGCTGATGGATTACTTCGTGAGCGAGGCCTATACCGCGAATTTGGCGAATTTGGGGTCAGAGTAAAAACTCGAAGAAACGCGCGGTGTCGGCGCCAGTCAGAATAGTTTTTACTCTGACCCCAAATATCCCAGTGCCAGGACTCGCTCTTCGACAGGCTCAGAGCGAACGGTAATCCGGGTTCAGGTTGAGCGGTAATCCGGGGTCAGTGAATTTGGGGTCAGAGTAAAAACTCGAAGAAATGCGCGGGGTCGGCGTCAGTCAGAATAGTTTTTACTCTGACCCCAAATATCCAACGGTAATCCGGGTTCAGGGTGAGCGCTAAATTGAGCTGAAAGGTCAAACCCCTGTTCGTCCCGAGCCTATTCGCGGGCGGCTGATGGATTACTTCATTAGCGAGGCCTAAGCCGCGCACAACCGCCAGCGCGACCGATCGCTTCGCTCTCCGCTGAAGGATTCAAACCACAAGGAGCTGTTGATGGTCAGTCCTGCTAGTCCCGCCTCTGCGAACCCGCCGCCGGACGACGTGTTGGCGCCAGCGGCGATTGCCGACCCGCACGGTTTTTTTCGGCGCCTGCGCGAACACGATCCGGTGTTCTGGAGCGCGCGTCATCAAGCCTGGATTGTGACCAGCCACGCGGAAGTCGACCGCGCATTCAAGGACAAGACGCTGTCCTCCGCGCGCGCCATGGCCGGCTTTCGCCACAAACTGGCCGAGCGCCATGCCGGCTTGATGCAGCACGCGCTGTCGCTGCTCGACGGCTGGATGTTGTTGAACGATCCGCCCGATCACACCCGACTCCGCGATCCCGTACGTCGCAGCTTCACGCCGGCCTTTGCCGCCTCGCTGATGCCGAAAATCGGCCAGCGCGTGGATGAACTGCTGGACGGCCTGCACAACGACGCCGAACTGGTGGGGGACTTCGCGCAGCCGCTGACCGCGCTCGTGATCTGCGACCTGCTGGGCGTAGACGCCGCCGAGCGCGAATTTCTGCGCCAATGGACGCGCGACTACGGCCAGCTCATTTACGGCGCGTCCTCGCATCAGGCGGGCTATGCCGAAGCGGTGGGGCGGGCGGGTGATGAGTTCTATGCGCGCTTCAGCGCGGTGATCGCCGCCAAGCGGCAGCAGCCTGGGCCGGATCTCATCTCCCATCTGCTGGTGACTTCCGAGCGCGAGCAGTGGACCGACGCCGAGCTGCTCGGCACCTGCTCCATGCTGTTGTTTGCCGGCCACGACACCACCTCCGCGCTGATTGCCTCCAGCACGCGGGCGCTAATGCTGCATCCGGAATCGCGCGCTGACTTCGAAACGCAGCCGGCTTTGGTCGATTCAGCGGTCGAAGAATTTCTGCGCTACGACGGCCCGTCGAAAACCTTTGTGCGGGTTGCCAACGACACCCACGAACGCGGCGGGCATGTGATAGAAGCCGGCCAGCCGCTGTGGTTGTCGACACTGGCGGCCAATCAGGATCCGGCGGTATTTGAATCACCGGAAGTCTTACGGTTGGCGCGTGATCCCAATCCGCATCTCGGCTTCGGCGCCGGCATTCACTTTTGTGTGGGGGCCTCGCTGGCGCGAGCCGAAGCGCGAACCGCTTTGCCCAAACTCTTTGCGCGTTTCCCCAAGCTGCGGCCGGCGACTCTCGATTTTGAATGGAGCCCGACGCTGGTCGATCGCAGCCTGTTGCGGCTGCCGGTGCGGTTGGATTAAAGCGGCGGCCGCTCAGTCGAAGTAAAACTGGTTTAGCCGCCAGCCATCGGTTTTACGCCGGTAGGTGAGCATGATCTGGCGTTCGCCGCCCGTGCAGCTCAGCACAAAATGCAGCCGGTAAAACGACGACGCAAAGCGTTCTGCATCGCTCAGGCTTGCGCGCTGGCACGCGCCAAGCGGAGCGAGGTGCGCGGGGAGTTCGCGCTCGGCCCAGTCGAGATTGCGCTGGACGTTGGGATCATCAAGATGGGATCCGGCACGCGCGGTGGTGAGTGCGGCGACCGCGCCCGCAGTGCGCAGTTGGGCGATCAGGGCCAGCGCGCCTTCGCGGATTTGCTCGTGCGTGCGGTAGGGCACCTCGGCGGCGTTTGCGCTACCGCCGAGCGCCCACAGCAAAGCCAGTCGCACTGACCAGCGGCGTTTCACGCCACGCTCAGCCAGTGCGTTCCACCAGATTGCCTTCGGCATCCAGCGTTAAGCCCGCCGCTTCGGCCATCACTTTCATGGAGGCCGGCCAGCCCACGCGACCCGGATCGTTACCGCCCACCACGGCCAGCATCATGGCGGTTTCGGTGCCCACATTCCGGAAGCCGCGCATCACATGCACCGGCAGGGAGATGACGTCATAGGGTTCGAGAATGACTTCCTTCGCGCCTTCCGGGCCCCAGAAAATGGACCAGCGGCCGGTGAGCGGCATGAAGACTTCCTGCGTGAGATGCGAATGCAGCGCCGCACCTTTGCCGGGTTCCGCGCGAATCATCGCGAGATGAAAATCCTGCGCCGGAATCTGCGGGCGCATGCTCGCGTCTTCCTGCACGCCGTTACCAATGATGCTAAAAATCTCGCGTTCGTGGCCCGGAATGCGGGTGTCGATGAACGCCTTGTCCGAACTTTTCTGATGTTTGAAGCGCGCGACCTGCGCTTCCATTTCGGCGACTGAAAAATCGAGATCCGAAACACTTGCCGTTTGAACCATGACACGCTCCCTTTGGTGACTCCCCCGCAGCCTAGTGCCGCCACCAGTCTTGGGCAATGACTCGGGGTGGGATCTTCCGGGCAGTGGCTGGCGTAACATGCCGCTCATCATTCAATGTCAGGGCGGAGTCCGTTATGCAAGCTGTAGACGTGATCATCATCGGCGCCGGTCTTTCTGGCATTGGCGCAGCCCGGCAGCTGCAGGACAAATGTCCCGACCGCAGTTTCCTCATCCTCGAAGGGCGCGCGACGATAGGAGGCACCTGGGATCTGTTTCGCTATCCCGGCATTCGCTCCGACAGCGACATGTACACCATGGGCTACGACAGCAAACCCTGGCAGGACGCCAAAGCCATCGCTGATGGCCCGTCCATCCTGGCCTATGTGAAGGACGCGGCGAGCGAGCGTGGTCTCGAACAACGCATCCGGTTTCAGCATCGGGTGAAGTCCGCCGCGTGGTCGAGCACCGAAGGGCGCTGGACCGTCGAAGTGGAAACCGGCGACGGCGAGCACGTGCAGTTCGCGTGCAATTTCCTTCTGGTGTGCAGCGGCTACTACAGCTACGAAGGCGGTCATCAGCCCGACTTTGCCGGGCTTGCCGAGTTCAAGGGCACCGTGGTGCATCCGCAGGCCTGGCCGGAAGGCTTGGACTATCGCAACAAGCGGGTGGTGATCGTGGGCAGCGGTGCGACCGCCATGACGCTGGTGCCGGCGATGGCGCGCGAGGCGGCCAAGGTCACGCTGCTCCAGCGCTCGCCAACGTATGTGGTCTCGCTGCCGGCGGAAGATGCGGTGGCCAACTGGCTCAAGAAACTGCTGCCGGCGAAGCTCGCCTATCGCCTCATTCGCTGGAAGAACGTGCAGTTTCAGCGCTATGTGTATCGCCAGACGCGCGTGGCACCAGAGAAAGTGCGCGCGCAGTTGCTGGGCATGGTGCGTAAATTTCTCGGGCCGGATTACGACGTCGACAAGCACTTCACGCCCAGCTACAAGCCGTGGGACCAGCGACTGTGTCTGGTGCCCGACGGGGATCTCTTCAAAGCCATTAAATCCGGTAAGGCCGAAGTGGTGACCGACCACATCGCCCAGTTCACCGCCAACGGGATTCGGCTGCAATCCGGCGCGGAATTACGCGCCGACATCGTGGTGACGGCCACCGGTCTCGAGATGGCCTTGCTCGGTAAGGTGGCGTTTTCGGTTGACGGCACGCCGGTCAATTTTGCCGAGACCTGGTCGTACAAGGGCATGATGTTCTCGGGTGTGCCCAACCTCATTTACACGCTCGGCTATATCAATGCCTCGTGGACGCTGCGCTCCGAGCTGGTGTCCGAATTTGCCTGTCGCTTGTTGAATCACCTCAAGGTGAAGGGCTTGCGTCTGTGCACGCCAACGCTGCGCGAGAGCGATCGCAACATGCCGCAACGCCCGCTGATCGACGGTTTCAATCCGGGTTATCTGCAGCGCGCGATGCATCTTTTTCCGCGCACCAGCGACCGCGCGCCCTGGCAGAACACGCAGAACTATCTGGAAGACCGCGAGCACTTTCGCAACGATCCGTTGGAAGACGGGGTGCTGAAGTTTGCGGGGAGTGCGACGGCTGGAGACCGCCACGCCGCCTGAGGGGGCTCGGTGATCACAGTCAAAAAAAAGAACAACACATGGAGAGGGAGCCCGCATGTCGGCAAGTCGTCTGGCAAGAGATAACGCTCCGCGTCGAGTCGACGCGGTAGTCATCGGCGCCGGCTTTGCCGGCCTTTACGCGATCTACAAGCTGCGCGAGATGGGGCTTTCGCACGCGGCCTTTGAGCAGGGCGGCGGCGTAGGCGGTACCTGGTACTGGAATCGCTATCCGGGTGCGAGCTCTGATTCCGAGTCTTGGGTCTACGCCTATTCCTTCTCCGAGGCATTGGAACAGGAGTGGACCTGGAGCTGCCGTTTTCCGGGACAGGCAGAGATTCTGCGCTACCTCGAACACGTGGCCGATCGGTTTGAGCTCCGCCCCGCGTTTGCCTTCAACACCCGCGTGACCGCCGCGACCTACGACGAAGCTACTGGTTTATGGCGAGTGGAGACCGAGCACGGCGAGCAGGTGCTCGCGCAGTTTCTGATCACCGCGGTGGGCTGTTTGTCGGCCGCGCAGGTGCCACAGATCGCCGGGCTCGAGGACTTCAAGGGGCGCTGGTATCACACCGGGCAATGGCCGCACGAGGGCGTCGATTTCACCGGCTTGCGCGTGGGCGTGGTTGGCACCGGGTCCTCGGGCATTCAGTCGATTCCGGTCATCGCCAAACAGGCCGCGCACTTAACCGTTTTCCAGCGCACGCCAAACTTCAGCGTGCCTGCTCGCAATGCGCCGCTGTCGCCCGCGCAAATCGCTGACCTCAAAGCCAATATCAAAACCATCCGTGAGACCTGCCGCTGGTCGACCATCGGCCAGCCCTACGACTGGAAAGCGGATGAGGCCTTGAAGCAAAGCCCGGCAGCCCTGCGGGCGCAGTTCGAAGCGGATTGGGCCAAAGGCGGTTTTGAGTGGATGTTCGGCAGCTTTTCTGATCTCCTCGCCGACCCCGCCGCCAATGCGCTGGCCGCCGAGTTTGTGCGGGAGAAGATTCGCGACGTGGTGCAGGACCCGGCAACCGCCAGCAAACTCATTCCGCAGGGCTATCCCATTGGCACCAAGCGGCTGCCGCTCGACGCGGACTATTTCGAGACCTTTAACCGCCCCAATGTGGCGCTGGTGGATTTGCGCGACACGCCGATCGAGCGCGTGGTCGATACCGGCATCCGCACCAGCAGGCAGACCTTTGAGCTCGATGCGATTGTCTTCGCCACCGGCTTTGACGCCATGACCGGTCCCTTGAATCGCATCGGTATCCGCGGGCGCGGCAATGAGCCGCTCGCCGCCAAGTGGTCGGCGGGGCCGCAGACTTATCTCGGCGTGTGTACGCGGGGCTTTCCCAATTTATTCATGGTCACCGGGCCGGGGAGTCCGTCGGTGCTGGGCAATATGCCCACGTCTATCGAGCAGCATGTGGACTGGATTTGCGAGTTGCTCACGCATCTGCGCGCCGTGGGCGCCACGACCGTCGAGCCGACCGCCGAGGCCGAAGCGGAATGGGGCGCGCATGTGAAGGCGTTGGCGGATGACACGCTCTTTCCGCAAGCGGATTCCTGGTACATGGGGGCGAACATTCCCGGCAAGCCGCGCGTGTTCCTGCCGTATATCGGGGGTTTCGGCACGTATCGAAAGCTCTGCGCCGAGATTGCGGCGAACGGCTATGAGGGCTTCAGGATTACTTGAGCGGCGGTCGGGCGTGGGACGCCAGGGGGTGGTTTAGATCATCGCTAGCAGCTGGTTGCCTTGGGGCTCTTCGCCGCGATAGCGACGGAGACCTTCGGTCTGACTGCGAGACAGCCGAGGCGTGCTTTCTTCCAATGTGATCGGGCCGGGCGGATTGGCCGCTTTGGCATTGGATTGGCGCGCCAGTTCTGTTGCCGCATCCAGCGCCATCTGTCCGGCGACGGCGGCAATATTGCGGTCTTGTTGGGAAGGCTGGGCGGGTGCTAGCGCGGCGGCCTGAATTTTTCGCGCGATGGCGAGCGTTTCTTCCGGCGTTTGTCCCTTGCGCACGCTAATGGGGACTTCGCCGCCGACGGCGTAATTGACCCCGTTGGGACCTCGTCGATAGGTGAAACTCGCGGGGCCACTGGCCAGACCGCCGGCGGTGGAGAGATGGGCTTGCTCATGCGCACGCACCTCGCGGTCGCTTGCCTCCAGACTTGCCAGCTGGCGCTGCTCTTCCGGGGAGCGCTGTTGTTCGTCCTGTCCGCGAATGACGCGATCTTTCGCCTGTGTCGTCGCGTCTGTCTGATCGTTCGGCAACGTCTCGCTGGTGGCGTCCACCGACGGGGTGGCCGCTACGGATTGCGGGGGGCGATTGGCGCGCGAGGCAGTGGCGTTCATCAACGCATATGGCGCTACCACTCCCATGACCCCCGCGATCGCCATCCGCCCTACGCCCCACTGATTCAGGATGGCTAATCTTTTACCGGGAACCCGGCGATTTTCAATCACTAAATCCCGCAAACCGCAGGCGAATCACGAACTGTCGATCCAAACATGAACGAGGCAATCGTTTTTATCGCTTTTGGAAAGCGGTTTTCTGCGGAGTAGCGCCCTTCACAGGCGGCGGAAATCTGGAGATTGAGGAAGGATGGCGCTTAACGCCCGAGCAGCCGGTGGCCGTCGGGCGTTGAACACTCAGTGCACAGACGCCTAGTTTTTTCTGGCGAGAGACTTCAACAGGGCAACGTCGTTGGCGGCAGAACGCATGCGCTGGGCGAGTCCGCGGGAGAGTGCGCGATAAAACGCGTATCCAAACGACGCGTCCTGCTCGGCGAGGGCGTTGATGGCGTCGCCGGAGATCACCAGCACGTCGGTGTCTTCCAGTGCGCGGATAGTCGCGGCACGCTTGTGATCGGCAGACGCCATCGCCATTTCGCCGAAGTACGAGCCGCTGCCGATGGTGGCGACGTCCTGATCGCTGTCGCCTTTGGTCGCTCGCACGCTCCCGAGTACCAGCACGAACAGCTCGCTACCGCTGGCACCTTCGCGGCAGATTTCTTCGCCTTGATGAAAGCGGGTGGCTTTGGCAAGTGCGGCCAACTTGGCGAGTTCGGCCTCTGGCATCGCCTCAAAAAGCCGGGTCTGACGCAGCGCGCGCATGTTGTCCATAAAAATCCTTGCTGATGAAGAAGTAAGTTGGGGCCGGACTATAAGAGGGCGGCATTGTGCTGTGCAAGGTAGCCCCTTCAGCGCGCGGTCGGGGCGCGATAAACGGGGCAGCGCTAGCTTGGCGAAACAATTCAGGGCGCCGCTCAATCCTCCAACGCGGCCAGCACGCGAGCGATCGCGTCATCCCGGAAGGCGGCTTTGTTGTAGGCCAGCGCTTCCGCATGGAGCGCACTCCAAGCCTGCGCCTTGGCAATCGTCGCCGCCCGAACGGCGTCAGCGGCCAGCACCTCGTCCAGAAATCCTGCTTCAATCGCCTCGTCTGGCGCATAAAGTCTGGCCATGATCGCGGCCTGGGTGAGGTGGTGCGGCGGCAGTCGCGCGCGCGCCAGTTCAATGCCGAAGGGCGGCAAATGAAGACCGATGGCGGTTTCGTTCAGCCCAACGCGATAGTCACCCGCGGTGCCCACGCGATAGTCGCCGGCCAGCAGCATGAAGGCGCCGAGCGCCACGGCGTGGCCGGTGGCGCCTATCACCACCGGCTGCGGATGGCCGTAAAGCCGCATCAAGGTGCGCACGCCCAGCGTAATCAGCCGCTGCAGTTCGGCCGCATCGCCGCCGTTGATGACCTTGAGATCGAAGCCGCCGCTCAACACGCCCGGGCGTCCAATCAAGGCCACCGCGCGGGCATCGAGACGGGCGCGGTCGAGGGCGGTGCCGATGGCTTCAAGCATGGCGAAGCCGCAGGCATTGGCCTTGCCGTCGTCGAGCGTGATGACGGCAACGTCGCCCACCCGCTCGTAGTGCAGTTTGTCAGTCATGGGAGCGTTCCTCGAAGTTTCAGGTGCCAGCCTGCCAGGCCGCAGCGAGCGCTGGCCGCGCGTTGAGGCGCTGGATGTAGGCGCTAACGTTGGGCTTGTCGGTGATGTCGGCGCCGAGCTTGGCGGCCACGATCGTGGCGTGTCCGGTCATGATGTCGGCGCCGCTGAAGGCGCCGGCCAGAAATTCGCGGCCTTCGAGTCGGGTTTCCACGGCCTCAAGCATGCGCCCCAGCAGTTTGACGGCGCGGTCGACATTGCCCTGATTACGCTTTTCGGGCGCGAGCAGAATGGTCTCCACCACGATGGTATTCACCGGCGGCATGATCATGCCTTCGGCGTAGTGCAGCCACTGCAGATAGGGCCCGAAGTCGGCCGAGGACGGTGCCGGTTGCAGCCGGCCATCGGCGTATTTGCTGAGCACGTACTGCACGATGGCACCCGACTCAAACACGCAGGTGCCGTCGTCATCGGCCAGCGCCGGCACGCGGCCTAGCGGGTGCACGGCGAGATATTCCGGGGCGCGCATTTTGCGTTCGCCAAGCTGGAAAGTTTCGAGTTCGTAGGGCAGTCCAAGCTCGTTGAACAGCCACACGATGCGCACGGCGCGGGTATTGGGAGCGTAATAAATTTTCATGCGCTGGATTTCCTTTGGCAGCTTGCCAATGACGTGATTGACTCAGCTGAGTAGCGCCGCCGCCACAAACTCGAGCCGGTCTTGTCCGAAATGCATTTCTTCGCCGACAAACATGCTGGGCGCCCCGAACACCCCGCGGGCGACGGCTTCTTCGGTCGTTGCCACCAGCGCCTGTTTGACTTCCGGGTCAGCGGCCAGCGCCAGCAGATGGGCGGGGTCAACGTTGGCCTTGCTCAGCACCTCTGCCAGTACGGCGGGATCGCCCATCGGTAGACCCTGCGCGAAAATGCCGTTGAAGACGGCCTCCAGATAGCGGGCCAGATCTTGCGGCTGCCGTAGCTGAATCCCGGCCGCGCCGCGCATCAGCGTTAGCGTATTGAGCGGGAAATCGGCCGGCAGTTGCAGCGGCACGCCATAGCGATCGGCCCAGCGCTTGAGGTCGTTGATGAGCCAGCGACCTTTGGCGGGAATGGCCACCGGGCTGTTATTGCCCGTCGCCTTGAAGACCCCGCCGAGCAGCATCGGTCGCCAGAGGATCGTGGCGCCCGTGTCCGCCGCAAGGCGCGGCAACTGGGTCCACGCCAGATAGGCGGCCGGACTCCCCACATCAAAGAAAAACTCGACCGATTTACGCATGGATTTCCCAACAGATTGGTTGCGAGAAGGATGAAAGCCGGCGCCTGAAAGATCTCAGGCCGAGGGCGAAGCGTGTGGATGGGCAGCGATGGTGGTCGTCGCGAGCCGCTACGTTTGCATATGCAATAGTAGGAAGCCGCGATCGCTGCCGCAAGCAGAACGCGGCTTGCGATGACCGCCGCAGTCACGTCAAATGCGGCGCAGAGAATCCGGCCCGGCCGGCTCGCGCACTTGAATACAAAAGCACAGAGGGGAACATCTGCATGACGGTCAAAAAATCTCACGGTATCGGCGTCGGCGTTTTTCAGGTCATCGCTGATCTGTTTACCGGTGACCCGGCGGTCATCGCCAAACGCGCCGAAGAACTGGGTTTCGATTCTTACTGGCTGCCGGAGCACGCGGCCATCCCGCAGGGCTCTGAAGATGTCTATCCCGGCAAAGTGGAAGGCGGTTCCGCACCGGACTATCTCTTCAAAATGCCCGATCCCTTGATCGGCCTCACCCGCGCCGCTGCGGTGACCAGCACGATTAACCTCGGCACCGGCGTCGCGCTGGTGCCCGAGCGCCACCCTGTGTTGGCCGCCAAGGAAATTGCCACGCTGGATCACTATTCAAAAGGTCGCTTCATTTACGGCATTGGCGCCGGCTGGAACGAAGCCGAGTGCACGATGATGGGCGGCGACTTCGCGCATCGCTGGGCGCAGGTGAAGGAATACATTCTGGCCATGAAACAGCTGTGGACCGGCGAATACGTGAGCGCGGAAGGCAAGTACGCCAACTTCCCGCCGTCCGTGTGCCGGCCGACGCCCTGGCGCAAACCGCATCCGCCGGTGATGTTGGGCAGCATCGGCTCCCCCAACGTCTACCGCCGCGTGGCCCAATGGGGCGATGGCTGGCTGCCGTTTGTGATCAATCCGCAGGAAGTGGTCGACGGCCGCGCGGAAATCAACAAATTCGCCGCGCAATACGGCCGCGATCCCAAGACGATCAACATCACGGCCTTCGCCCCGGACGGCATGTTCCGCACCAAGGCAGATATCAAAACCTTGGCCGATGCCAGCGCCGACAACGTGGTGCTGTGGCTGAAGGGCGAGAGCGAAGCGGCGATTCTGAAAGAGCTCGAAGAACTCGCGGCTGATATTTTTGCCTGAGCGAGTGAGCGGCTGAGGGCTACCGTGACAGGACGCACGGTAGCCCCGGCAGCGTCCATAAGCGAAAAGGCGGGGCTCTGGCATTGTGTAATGTCAGGGCCCGCGTCCAGCGGCATCGAAACACGGCGCCGACTGGGCGACAGTTTTTAGACCCGCCCCAGCGCCAATCGCATTCATTGATCCGCTTCCCTTTCAACCGAACCGGGCATTGTTTCCTCGCCCGCAGCCCCCCATAGGAATGCCATGAAACATCGAGCAACGCCGTCATCACTCGCCTGTGCGACTGTCCTTCTGGCGGCCATAAGCCTCACGGCTGGCGCGGCCGAAGGCCCGGCCGCCACCACGCACAAGCACTATGCGGAATCGCCCGCGGCGGCGCAGCCGGGTCCCAAAGGTGAGTTGGCGCCGCGTTTGCAAAAGCTTGGGGATCACGTCTTCCCGGTCTCGACGCAGCAGGCGGAGGCCCAAAAATTTATCAATCAGGGACTCAACCTCGCCTACGCGTTTAATCATGCCGAATCACGGCGCGCTTTCCGGGAAGCCGCCCGTCTTGATCCGACGCTGGCGATGGCCTACTGGGGACAAGCGCTGGTGCTGGGGCCAAACATCAACGCGCTGATGGCACCCAATGAGGAGCCGCACGCATTTGAAATGATCGGCAAGGCGCAGTCCTTGGCCGAGCACGCCAGCCCCCGCGAGCGGGCGCTCATCGAGGCGCTTGCGAAGCGCTATTCCGGCACCGCTGACCACCGCAAGGCCAACGACCGGGCCTACGCCGCGGCAATGCGCGAGGTGCACGAACGCTATCCGGAGGATCTGGATATCGCGACGCTCTACATCGAGTCGGTGATGGACCTGCGGCCCTGGGGATACTGGATGCCAGACGGGCAACCCCAGGAGGGCATTGCGGAAATTGTGGCGCTGGAAGAAGACGTACTGCGCCGCGACCCTCGGCATCCCGGAGCGCTGCACCTCCAAATCCACCTGCTTGAATCAACGCCAACGCCGGAGCGCGCCGAGCGCTCGGCCGACACGCTGCTGCATCTGATGCCGGGCGCGGGCCACATGGTTCACATGCCCTCGCATATTTACCAGCGCGTTGGGCGCTACGCCGATGCGATTGAGAGCAATCGTTTGGCGGTTGAAGCCGACGAGGACTACATCACCCAGTGTCGCGCACAGGGCCTCTATCCGATGGCCTACTACCCGCACAACATTCATTTCATGTGGTTTGCGGCGATGTACGACGGACAGCAAGCATTGGCGGAGGAGGCCGGTCGTAAAGTCGCGAGCAAGATCGACGACGCGACGCTGGCCGCGATGCCGATGCTTGCGGCATTCCGGGTGGTGCCTTACTGGACCATGGTGCGCTTTGGCCTGTGGGAAGCGATGCTGAAAGAACCTGCGCCGCCGGCAACGTCGGCCTTTCTTACCGGCGCCTGGCATTACGCGCGGGGACAGGCGTTCGCCGCCACCGGCCGCCTTGAGCAGGCCAAAGGCGAACTCGTGACCCTCCGGGAGGTGATGAAGAATCCGTCACTCGACAATAACCTGTTCTCGCAAAACCCTGCGCGCTCGATACTCAACGTGAGCGTGCCGTCCCTTGTTGGCGCCATCGCTGCGGCCGAAGGGCGTCACGACGAGGCCATCTCACAGCTGGAAATGGCCGTGAGAATCGAAGAGGGACTGATCTATACCGAACCTTCCGAATGGGCCTACCCGCCTCGTCATGCCCTCGGCGCCGAGTTGCTTGCCGCCGGTCGGCCGGCTGAAGCGGAGACCGTGTTTTGGCAGGATCTTCGTAAGAACAGGAACAACGGTTGGGCGCTGAGCGGCTTGTTGCAGGCGCTGCGCGTGCAACAGAAAGACGCCCTGGCGGCGACCGTCGAAGCCCGCCTGAAGCAGGCTTGGGCGAGGTCGTCAGTGAAACTCCCGGGCGCGGAAGCGAACCCGAAAGTGGCGGCCAACTAAAACAAGGCGCGCCCGGGTAGTCCCAACCGACCTCCATTTGCCGAGGCCAAGGAGTGTCTATTCGGGCGCGCGCGCCCTGATGCGGTAAATCCTCGGTGCTGAACCCGATCGGCGTGACCGAGGGATCTTCATCCCTTGAACTCACGCCAGAAGTCTCGTTCAGCGTGCAGTCCTGCTACGGCCAAACCTGAGCGACTTGTTCATCAGGCACCACGCCGCGTTTTTCTCGAGTGTTAATCAAGGTCAAGAGCGTGCTTGCCGGGCTCTTCCATACTGGTCACGTGCGGCCCACCTGAAATGGATTGGGGTCTGCTCCCGTTCCAGTGTGCGAGGTCCGTCGGCATGCAGTTCAAGGACTACTACGAAGTCTTCGGCGTCCCGCGCACCGCGACGCAGGATGAAATCAAAAGCGCCTACCGGAAACTCGCGCGCAAATTTCACCCGGACGTCTCCAAGGAGTCCGACGCCGAGGCGCGCTTCAAGGAAATCGGTGAAGCCTATGAAGTGCTGAAAGATCCCGAGAAGCGTGCGGCCTACGATCAAATGGGCAGCCAGTGGAAAGACGGGCAGGACTTCCGTCCGCCGCCGAATTGGGATCAGGGTTTTGAGTTTCGCGGCGCTGATTTTGGTGGTGCCGACCACAGCGATTTCTTCGAGGCGCTGTTTGGTCGGCGCGCTCATGGTTCGGGGGCGCGCCAGTCGCGCGCCGGCGCGCAGGGCGAAGACCACCACGCCAAAATTGAAATCGATCTGCAGGATGCCTACCGGGGCGCGCAACGCAGCCTCGGCCTCCGCGCGCCGGCCGTTGATGCGACGGGGCATGTGGTGCTGCGTGAGCGCCATATCGAAGTCACGATCCCCAAAGGGGTACGCCAGGGCCAGCATCTCCGCCTCGCGGGGCAAGGCACGCCCGGTTTCGACGGCGGGCCGGCGGGCGATTTGTATCTGGAGATCGTGTTTCGGCCTGATGCGCGTTTTCGCGTGGAGGGACGAGACGTCTACACCGCGCTCTCGCTGGCCCCCTGGGAGGCTGCGCTGGGCGCCACCGTGTCGGTGACCACGCCCGATGGCGGCGTGGCGCTGAAGGTCCCCGCAGGCTCCGCCGCCGGGCGCAAATTGCGTCTCAAGGCTAAGGGGATTCCGGGCCGCGAGCCGGGAGATTTGTACGCGGAAATTGCCATCGTGATTCCCCCCGCCGACACCCCCGAGGCCGTGGCCGCCTATCAGGCCTTTGCCTCGGCTTTCACCTTCAAGCCCAGAGCTGAATCCGGAGGCCCCTCGTGAGCAGTGAGCACCCTTTGTTGCGCATCCGGGCTGAGGTGGTTGAAGAGGTCGTCGAATTCACGCTGGTCGAACTTTCTCAGGCGTGTAACGCCACGCCGGCGCAACTCGCGGCGCTGGTGGCCGAGGGCGTGTTGGCGCCTGCCGGACAGACGGGTGACGACTGGCGATTCGCCGGCACGGCCCTGCGCCGCGCTCGCCTCGCGCTGCGGCTGGCCCGCGATCTGGAACTCAATCCGCCGGCGCTCGCGCTGGTGCTCGACATGCTGGACGAGATCACAAGTCTGCGTGCGCGGCTCGCGCGGCAGCACCGCCCATGAATGCCGCAGCCCCGGTTCCTTTGAACCTCAGGCTTTCCTGCCAACAACCCTCAATTCGGGAGAAATCGAATGCGTAAGTTATGGGTCGCGCTCACGGTGCTGCTGACGCTCGGCCTTTCCGGCTGCGGTTACAACACGCTGCAAACGGCAGATGAGCAAATCAAGGCAAGTTGGTCGGAGGTGGTTAATCAGTACCAGCGGCGTGCGGATCTCGTGCCCAATCTGGTCAACACGGTGAAAGGCTTTGCGGCGCAGGAGAAAGACATCCTGTTAGGCGTCACCAACGCCCGCGCAAAAGTGGGCAGCCTGCAAATCACCCCGGAAGTGCTGAACGACCCGCAGGCGTTTGGCCAATTCCAGAAAGCACAGGGCGAGTTGTCGGGCGCGCTCTCCCGGCTGCTGGTGGTCACCGAGAACTACCCGCAGCTCAAATCAGACGCCAATTTTCGCGACCTGCAGGCGCAGCTTGAAGGCACGGAAAACCGCATCACGGTGGCGCGCAATCGCTACATACAGGCCGTGCAGGCCTACAACGTCACGGTGCGCTCGTTCCCTTCCAATCTCATCGCCAAGTACTTTGGCTACGGGGTAAAGCCCAACTTCACGGTGGAGAACGAGCAAACCATCGCCATCCCACCGGTGGTGGAGTTTGGCACCGGCGCCACCCTGCCCCAGACGACGCCACAAGGCGCCAAACCGTGAGATTGCCCGGCGCCGCGGCCAGCCTGCTGCTGGCGCTGGTGGTCTGCTGGCCACTGGCGCTGCGGGCGGAAGTGGCGGTGCCGACGCTGGCGACGCGCGTGACGAATCAGCTTGGGGTGTTGAGCGCGGCGGAGCGCAGCACGCTTGAGGCCAGTTTGCAGGACTTCGAGCGGCGCAAAGGCGCGCAGATCGCGGTGTTGATTGTGCCCACCACCGCGCCCGAAGCCATCGAGCAATACGCGCTGCGGGTCGTTGAACAATGGCAGCTGGGGCGCAAAAAAACCGACGACGGCGCCTTGCTGCTGGTGGCAATGACAGATCGCGCGCTCCGCATTGAAGTGGGCTACGGCCTGGAAGGCGCGCTCAACGACGCCACCTGCCGGCGCATCATCAGCGAGATCATCACGCCGCGCTTCAAACAGGGGGATGTGTACGGCGGCATTAGCGCCGGCGTGCAGCAAATGATTCGCGTGGTCGATGGCGAACCGCTGCCCGCACCGGAGCCCTCGTCGGCAGGCGGCGCAGGGACGTTTCAACACTCTGTGCCCCTGCTGATGGTGGTCGCGCTGTTTGCGGGCGGCATCCTGCGCGGGGCCTTCGGCCGGACCTTGGGGGCGGCGACGACCGGTGTACTGGTGGGCGGGCTGGCCTGGTTTTTCATCGGTGCTGTTTCCATTGCGCTGCTCGCCGCGGTGGCGGCGATGGTCTTCACCCTGATCGGCGGCGGCTTTGGCTTACCCGGTTATCGCGGCGGCTACGGCCGCGGCGGCGGTGGCTTCGGGGGCGGCGGTTTTGGCGGGGGCGGCGGCAGCTTCGGCGGCGGCGGCGCCTCCGGGAGATGGTAGCCGTGGATCTGAAGCGTCTCTGTCGGCATCTCTTC
>CANFVX010000028.1 GCA_947450495.1 Gammaproteobacteria bacterium | reverse complement strand
ATCGAATTTGCGCGCCATTGCGCCGGACTCGCCGACGCCCACAGCACCGAATTCAATCCCAACACGACGCATCCGGTGATTGCGCTGATCACCGAATGGAAGGCCTCCGATGGCGCCGTACACCGGCGCGATGAGGCTAGCGAAAAAGGCGGCACCATGCGCCTCGGTGGCCAGCAGTGCCGGCTCGCGCCGGATAGCATCGTGGCGCGCGCTTACGGCGCAGACACGGTGGTCGAACGTCACCGTCACCGCTACGAATTCAACAACACTTACCAGATGGAACTCGAAGCCGCCGGCTTGCGCATGGCTGGTCGCTCGATGGACGGCAATCTGGTGGAGATTATCGAAATCCCGGCGCATCCGTGGTTTGTGGGCTGCCAGTTCCATCCGGAATTCACCTCCACACCGCGCGACGGGCATCCGTTGTTTACCGCCTTTGTCCGAGCTGCCCTCGCCGCGCGCGAGCAGGCAGAGGTGCCGCATGCGGTTAGCTGATTTCGAGGTAGGCGGCGACCGGCCGTTCTTTCTTATCGCCGGTCCTTGCGTCATCGAATCCGAAGGCATGGTGTTGGATATCGCCGGTCAGATGAAGGAAATCACCGATGAACTCGGGATTCCCTACGTTTTCAAAGCCTCGTTCGACAAAGCCAATCGCACCTCCATCGACAGCTATCGCGGGCCGGGCATCGAGCAGGGCCTCGCCATTCTCGAACAGGTGAAGCGCCAGTTCGGGCTGCCGGTGCTGACCGACGTGCATGAAGACACCCCGCTGAACGAAGTGGCGGCGGTGGTCGATGTGCTGCAAACGCCGGCGTTTCTGTGCCGCCAAACCAATTTCATTCGCGCCGTGGCCAGTCAGGGCAAGCCGGTCAACATCAAGAAAGGCCAGTTCCTCGCGCCCTGGGATATGCGCCACGTGGTGGCCAAGGCGCGGGCCAGCGGCAACGAGGCCATTATGGTTTGCGAGCGCGGGGCCAGTTTTGGCTACAACTATCTGGTCTCGGATATGCGCTCACTGGTAGTGATGCGCGACACCGGCGCGCCGGTGGTCTTCGACGCGACGCATTCGGTGCAGATGCCGGGCGGCGAGGGCGGCAAATCGGGTGGGCAGCGCGAATTCGTGCCGGCTTTGGCCCGCGCGGCGGCCGCCGTGGGGGTAGCCGGCATTTTTATGGAAACCCATCCCGATCCCGAGCAGGCGCTGTCCGATGGCCCGAACGCCTGGCCGCTCGGCCGTATGCGCGACCTGCTCACCACCTTGCGTGAGCTGGATAGTGCGGCCAAGCGCGGCGGCGCCATGCGCGCCTGAAGGCCGCAATTTTTCACTTCACAGGCCGGTGATGAGTCCGGCACGCCGAGGAGCAGCAATGTCCGAAATCAGTCACATCATCGCGCAGGAAGTTATCGATTCGCGCGGGAATCCCACGGTGTGGGCCGAAGTCACCACCGCCAGCGGCGCCCGCGGTTCAGCCGCCGTGCCCTCCGGCGCCTCCACCGGTGAGCGCGAAGCGCTGGAACTGCGCGACAAAGATCCCAAGCGCTATCTGGGCAAGGGTGTGCTGAAAGCGGTGGGTCACATCAACAACGAAATCGCCGGAGCGATGCGCGGCCGCGACGTGGCCGATCAGGCAGGCCTCGACCGCGCGATGATCGCGCTCGATGGCACCCCCAACAAGGCGCGCCTTGGCGCCAATGCCACGCTGGCGGTCTCGATGGCGGCGGCCCACGCTGCAGCGAACGAACAAGGACTGCCGCTGTACGCCACGTTCGCCCGCGGCGAACGCGACCGGTTGCTGATGCCGGTGCCCATGATGAACATCATCAACGGCGGCGCGCATGCGAGTAACAACGTGGACTTTCAGGAGTTCATGATTCTGCCGGTTGGCGCGCCCTCATTTGCAGAGGCCATGCGCTACGGTGCGGAGATTTTTCACGCGCTGAAAGCGGTGCTGGCCGCCCGTGGTGCCGGCACGACGGTAGGTGACGAGGGGGGGTTCGCCCCGGATTTGCCGTCCAACCAGGCGGCGCTCGATCTCATCGCCGAAGCGGTCAGCAAGGCGGGCTTTACGCTCGGCGGGGACATCATGCTGGGTCTCGACGTCGCCAGTTCCGAGTTCTACAAAGACGGCCACTATCACCTCGAATCCGAAGGTCGCCGCCTGAGCAGCGCGCAAATGAGCGAGCTGCTGGCGAGCTGGGCGCGCGACTATCCCATCCTGTCGATCGAAGACGGCATGGATCAGAACGACTGGGAAGGCTGGGGCCTGCTGACCAAGGCCGTGGGCGACCGCGTGCAGCTGGTGGGCGACGATTTGTTCGTCACCAACTCGGCCATTCTGGAGCAGGGGATTGCGCAGAAAGTAGCGAATTCGATCCTCATCAAGGTGAACCAGATTGGCACGCTGACCGAAACCTTCGAAGCCATCGAAATGGCGCGCGCCGCGAAGTACACCGCCGTGGTGTCGCATCGCTCCGGCGAAACCGAAGACACCACCATCGCGGATATCGCGGTGGGCAAGAGCACCGGCCAAATTAAAACCGGCTCGCTGTCGCGCTCCGATCGCATCGCCAAGTACAACCGGCTGCTCGTGATTGAGCGCGAACTCGGGGACCGCGCGAGCTATCCGGGTCGCGCCGCGTTCTACAACCTCGGCTAGTCAAAAGCCGCCCGTGCGCCCGCTCATCCTCTCCCTGTTGGTGGTGCTGGCAGGTTTGCAATGGGCGCTATGGTTTGGGCGCGGTGGCCGCATGGACGTGCGGGAAATCCGCGACCAGATTGAACAGCAGCGCGCCTTCAATACCGAGTTTGAGGCGCGCAACCGGGGTCTTGCGGCGGAAGTGATGGATTTGAAGCAGGGGCTCGACGCGGTGGAAGAACTTGCCCGGAGCGAGATGGGCATGATCCGTCAGGACGAAATCTTCTTCGAAATGCTAGAACCGCCCGTCGTCACGCGTGCCGCGCCGGTCGCGCAATGACTTCAACGAACAAGATTTGGGCCGTGGTGCCGGCCGGCGGGCGCGGTGCGCGGATGGGCAGCGAGCTGCCCAAGCAATACCTGCAACTCTCCGGTAAAACGATTCTCGAACACACCCTCGACCGACTGATGGGCGAGCCGCGCATCGCGGGCGTGGTGGTGGCGATGGCGGCGGGGGATGACTTAGGGCAGGCGATCGTTGCCGCGCATGCGCCGCGGGTTCGCGCTGCCGCCGGTGGCGCCGAGCGCTGCCATTCGGTGCTGAATGGCATTGAGGCGCTTGCGGCTGCCGACGACGACTGGGTGCTGGTGCACGACGCGGCCCGACCCTGTCTGCGTCAGACCGATCTGGCCGCCCTGCTGGAGACGCTGATGGACCATCCGGTCGGCGGCATTCTGGGCGTGCCGGTACGTGACACCCTCAAACGCTGCGGCAGCACCGGCGACATTGAACAAACCATCGACCGCGCCAGCCTTTGGCACGCGCTCACCCCCCAAATGTTCCGGGTGGGGCTGCTCCGCGGGGCGCTGCGCGAGGCCTTGGCGGCGGGTCGCATCGTGACCGACGAAGCCCAGGCCATCGAACTGGCCGGGCGGGTGCCCCGCATGGTCGAAGGGCACGGCGACAACATCAAAATTACGCGTCCGGAAGATTTGCCGCTTGCAGAGCTTTATCTGCGAACGCTGCCGACGCCCAGCGGAGCTTGAATATGCGCATTGGTCAGGGCTTTGACGCCCATTGTTTTCGTGACGGCGATTTCGTGATGTTGGGTGGGGTGAAAGTCCCGCACCACCGGGGGCTTGCCGCCCATTCCGACGGCGATGTCTTGTTACATGCCCTGTGCGATGCGCTGCTGGGCGCGGCGGCGCTGGGCGATATCGGCAAGCATTTCCCCGATACCAGCGGGGAGTTCAAGGGCATCGACAGCCGTATTCTCCTGCGTCGCACGGCGGCGCTGATCGCCGAAGTGGGTTTCCGTATCGTGAACGTGGACTGCACCATCATTGCGGAGCGGCCAAAAATTGCCCCGCATGTGCTGTTGATGCGAGAGCGGATTGCCGAGGATTTGGGTTTGCCCGTGGCGACGGTGAGCGTGAAGGCCACCACCACCGAGAAAATGGGCTTTGCGGGCCGCGAGGAAGGGATCGCCGCCTCGGCCATTGTGTTGCTCGATAGCTAGTCGCTAGCCTCAGGCAGCGCGCGCAGCTTTTGGCGCCCTTGCCATCGGGCGCCGGGCGCGAGCGTGATGGGGGCACCAATCACGGCCGCTTCCACACACACCACTCGGAGATAGTCGTCCGGCGCCATATCGCTCAGTTCGCGCACCTTGTCCGGGCCCGGATTCCACACCACCACATCGCAAAAACCCTGCTGACTGACCAAGGTCCGCCGGCGTCCGTCGATGACTTCCACTGGCGTAGACGCGTTGAGATAAACCCGATCGATTTCGCCGCGAATCTGCATGGACTCGTCCGTTTCCGCGCAGGGCATCAGCGCCTGCGTCGCGTCGAGATACTGCAATCCCTGCAGCCCCTTGATGCTGAGCGTGGCCAGATCCGCCACCGCCAGATAGGTATGCAAGCCGACGGTGAATGAAAAGGCTTGGTTGCCGGTGTTATCGATCGCGAGCGAGGTGGTGAGCGCCTGACTTTCGAGTTGCACCTCGAGCGTGGCCCGAAACGCGTGCGGCCAGTGGTGGCGGGTCTCGGGCGTATCTTCCAGCGTTAAACAGGCGTGACGGACGCAATCCGTCGCCTGCTGCATCCATTCCGCGTCGCGCACCAGCCCATGCTTTGGCAACTCGCCAAACAGCCCGAACTGCGGAAACAGCACCGGGATCCCGCCGCGAATGGCTCGCGAGGGCGCAAAGACGGCTCTTTCACTGAGATACAAACGCTCGACGCTGCCGGCCGGGCACCAGTGCAACAGCTGGGCGCCGTGCCGACACAGGCTCGCGCTGGCGCCATCTTCGGTGCGCAGGATAATCGGCGCGAAACGCTCGTCACGCATTAAGAGCGCTCAGCGTTGGCCTTTCAGCAGGACGTAAATCGCGCCCGTGCCGCCATCGGTCGCTGGCGTGGAGATAAAGGCCAGCACTTCGTCTCTTTGTGACAACCAGTGGCTGACCTTGGGCTTGAGCACCGGGACCTGGCCGGGCGAACGCAAGCCCTTGCCGTGCACGATGCGCACGCAACGATGGCCGCGCTGAAAGCAGTCCATCAGGAAGGTGGCGAGGCGGGTTTTCGCCTCTGGTGTGGTGAGGCCGTGGAGGTCGATATGGCCTTGAATGGCAAATTGGCCGCGACGGAGTTTGCGCATCACGCTGTTTTGCACGCCCTCGCGCTTGAAGATGAGCTCATCGCCCGTCTCCATCTCCCCTTCGCCGGGGTCCTGCATCATCATTTCTTCCAATACCGAGCGCTGGTCGCGGCGGGACTGGGTGGGGACCGGCGGCGGTGCGGGCGGTCGCAGGTCGACGGTGTCGTGATGCAGCCGTCGCACGCCCGCCAAAGCCGCGCGCAAGGCGGCGTCGTCCTCCGGCGGCAGGGTGCCCCGCGCGGCGGTAGGAAGGCCCTTGGCGGGTGGGCGATTTCGATCGGTCATGTGGGCGAACTCCGGCCTGACCAGGTCTGGTAACCGCGTCAATCGACGGGCGCCCTTCGCGCGAAGAGCCCCGCAATCTGCGGTGATTCGATTCTAACTGATGCCTGCGCCCGTCACAGCGGGAATCAAGCCAACCACAGACGCGCGTTGCGGAACATCTCGAACCAAGGCCCCTCGGCGCCGGTGGCCGAGGCGGGCAACCACGAATATTGCTTGCGCAGATACACGCGTTCCGGGTGCGGCATGAGGATCGTCACCCGGCCGTCGTCGGTGGTGAAGCCCGCGCTGCCGCCCGGCGAGCCGTTGGGATTTTCTGGATAGCGACTGGCCGCCTCGCCGCGATAGTCCACATAGCGCAGGCATAGCCGGGCCCCATCGGCCAGCGCATCCACCCGGCCTTCGCCGTGCGAGACCACCAGCGGCGCCATCATGCCCGCGAGGCCGGCAAAGAAGAGGGACTTGGAATCCACCACTTCGGCCATCACCAGCCGCGCTTCAAATTGCTCGGAGCGATTGCGCAGAAAGCGCGGCCACGCGGCGGCGCCAGGGATCAGGTCTTTCAATTGAGAGAGCATCTGGCAGCCGTTGCACACGCCTAGCGCGAAGCTGTCGCTGCGCGCAAAAAACGCGCTGAACTGATCGAACGTGCGCGCGTTGTACAGAATGGAACGCGCCCAGCCGCTGCCGGCGCCCAGCACGTCGCCGTAGGAGAAACCGCCGCAGGCCACCGCGCCCTGAAAATTCTCCAGCGTGGCCGAGCCGTTCAGCAATTCCGACATGTGCACATCCACCGCTGTAAAGCCGGCGCGCCGGAAGGCGGCGGCCATTTCCCGCTGACCGTTCACGCCCTGCTCGCGCAGGATGGCAACGCGGGGCTTGGCGCCGCGCGGCAGCGAGGGTGTGGCGCGAGCGGCGCTGGGCTGGCGCAGAAACAGACCGGTGGCTTCGCGATCGAGAATGCCGATGAGTTCTTCGCTCGCGCAGTCCGGATTATCCCGCAGCCGCTGCAGGTGATGCGAAGGCGCCGACCATTCTGCCAACAGCTCAAACAAGTCAGCCTGAAACACGGGCTGCTGGGCATCCATGATTCGGATCAGCGGCTGCTCGGTCACCACGCCCAGCAGGTGCACGCACTCGGCAAGACTGGGGTAATGGCTCAGCTGCGTGAGGACCGTTGAAACATCGCTGGCGTCGACTTGCACCACCAAACCCAGTTCTTCGTTGAACAGAGCCGCGAGGGAGTCGGCACCCAAGCTCGAGATGTCCAGCGACAGGCCGGTGCGGGCGGCAAAGGCCATTTCGCACAGTGTGACAAACAGGCCGCCGTCGGCGCGGTCGTGACAGGCTTTCAGGTAACCGGCTTCGTTCAGCAGCTGCAGCGCCTCGAAGGCATCGCGCAGTCGGGCGGGGGTATCCAGATCCGGGGTTTCGTGCCCAAGTTCGCCGTACACCTGCGCCAGCACCGAGCCGCCGAGGCGCTGCGCGCCGCCGGCCAGATCGATGAGCATCAGCACGCCCGGCGAGTCGCCCATTTGCAGCTGCGGGGTGAGTGATTGACGGACATCCACGACCGGCGCAAAGGCCGTGCAGATCAGCGAGACCGGCGAGCTGACCGATTGCTGTCCCTCCGCATTGCGCCAGACGGTTTTCATCGACATCGAATCTTTGCCCACCGGGATACAAATGCCGAGTTCGACGCAGAGCGCGCTCGCGGCCTGCACGGCGGCGTAGAGCCGCGCGTCTTCGCCGGGATGTCCGGCGGCCGCCATCCAGTTGGCCGAGAGCACCACATCGCGCAGTTGTTTGATGCGGGCGGAAAGCAGATTCGTGAGGGATTCGCCGATGGCCATGCGCGCCGAGGCGGCGGCATTGATCAGCGCGAGCGGGGTGCGCTCGCCGAGCGCGAAGGCCTCACCTGCATAGCCTTCATAGTCCAGCGCGGTCACCGCACAGTCGGCGACCGGCACCTGCCAGGGGCCCACCATCTGGTCGCGCACCGTCAGGCCGCCGACGGTGCGGTCACCAATCGTGATGAGAAAACGTTTGTCGGCGACCGCCGGAAAGCGGAGCACGCGGCGCGCGGCTTCGTTTAACTCGGGTCGCAAGGCCTGTGCGCGCGGCGGGTTGGGCAGGCTTATGACATCGCGGAACATACGCGGCGGCTTGCCGAAGATCACATCCATCGGCAGGTCGATCACCGCTTCCTTGCGCAGGCTGTCCCAGAGGCGCAGATGCCGGGCCTCGGTCGCCGTGCCGACCACGGCCATGGGGCAGCGTTCGCGCGCGCAAATCGATTGCAGTACGGGAACAGATTCCGGCGCCACGCCCAGCACGTAGCGCTCCTGTGCTTCGTTGCACCAGATCTCCAGCGGCGACATGCCCGGCTCGGCGGAATGAATCGCGCGGAGTTCAAGGTCGCCGCCGCGTTCGCTGTCGTTGAGTAATTCCGGAATGGCGTTTGAGAGCCCGCCGGCGCCCACGTCGTGAATCGACACCACCGGATTCTGATCGCCAAGCGCCCAGCAGGCGTCGATCACTTCCTGCACCCGCCGCTCCATTTCGGCGTTGTCGCGCTGGACCGAGGCGAAGTCGAGATTGGCGTCGTTGGTGCCCGCGCGCTGCGAGGAGGCCGCGCCGCCGCCCAGACCAATCAACATCGCAGGACCGCCCAGCACGATGATGTTGTCGCCCGGCGCGAGCACGCCCTTTTGAACGTGGTCAGCCCGGATATTCCCGATGCCGCCGGCCAACATCAGCGGTTTGTCGTAGCCGTAGCGGGCGACGCCGCTTTCCAGCAGGTCGGCGTGCTCGAAGCTCCGGAAATAGCCGGCCAACGCCGGGCGGCCAAATTCGTTATTGAAGGCCGCCGCGCCAATCGGGCCGTCGAGCATGATTTGCAGCGCCGGGGCGAGCGCCGGATTGAGCGGGCGCGCGGCTTCCCAGGGTTCGGGTAAGGCAGGCAGGCGCAGGTGCGAGACGGAAAACCCGTTGAGGCCCGCTTTGGGTCGCGCCCCGCGGCCCGTGGCGCCCTCATCGCGGATTTCCCCGCCCGCGCCGGTCGCGGCGCCGGCATAAGGCGAAATCCCGGTGGGATGGTTGTGGGTCTCGACTTTCATCAGCAGATGGATGTCTTCTTCCGCATCCACGTACTCGCGAGTCGCCGCATCGACCCGCAAGCGCCGCCCCCGATACCCGCGCGTCACGGCCGCGTTATCGCTATAGGCCGACAGCACATCGTTGGGATGGGCCGCATGGGTGGCGCGGACGTGGGCGAAGAGGCTGGAGGGCTGTCGCTGGCCGTCGATGGCCCAGTCGGCGTTGAAAATTTTGTGGCGGCAGTGCTCGGAGTTGGCCTGGGCGAACATCATCAGTTCGGCGTCGGCCGGGTCGCGGCCCAGCGCGGTGTAGCGCTCGGCGAGGTAGTCGATTTCGTCTTCGGCGAGCGCGAGCCCCAGCGTGCTGTTGGCGGCGCTGAGTGCCGCCCGGCCTTCGGCGTGGAGCGGAATATGGCGTAGCGCGCGAGGCTCGCCGCTGGCCAACAAGGTAGCGTTATCCAGCGCTACGCGCACGCTTTCTGTCATGCGGTCGTGAAGGAGGGCACCGACCTGGGTGCGCACGTCTTCAGTCAATCCGCCCAACTGCCAGCGCACCCCACGCTCCACACGCACCACCTGCGGCAAGCCGCAGCTCTGCGCGATATCGGTGGCTTTGCTGGACCAAGGCGAGAGCGTCCCCTCGCGCGGCGTGACGTAGAGCAGTTCGGGCCCTGCCGGCAGGTGATCGATGGGTTGCGCTTCCAATAGCACCGATAGCTTGGCAATCGCTGCGGCGTCTAACGCGCTATCTGCGGACACCAGATAAACCCAGTGACTGTCGAGCGCGGAGAGCGTTGGCAAGATGGGGGCAAGCTCGGTGCGCTTGCGGGCCAGCCGGAACGCCGAGTGGGCGGCGCTCCCCAGAAATAAACAACAGTTCGCAGTGGAAGGCGTAGTCATAAGGATTCGTCGGCTAATGGCGTCGGCGGGAGGGAGCATAGGAGTTTACACGCTCGGGCTCGCGGCCATCAGTCGTGAATTGTGGAGGGGGCCGCGCGTGGCGCCTCGCACTTCGACCAAAGGCGCCGCGAAGGCTAATGCGAAAGCGCAGCTTGAATGACCCCGCAGTAGGACCCACTGGTTCGCCCGAAGAGCGGAGCCCGTTCGTCCTGTCGAAGAATGAACGGGCCCGGCGTCGCCCGGATGCAAGTGCCAGAACTCGCCCTTCGACAGGCTCAGGGCGAACGGTGGTGCGGGTATTGGCGCGGGCGGTGTGGCCGGTGTTGACGCAAACGGCGGTGCACGCTGTCGCCGGGCGGAAGTGGCGGCGGGATTGAGAGCCGGTTCGTGCTGTCGAAGGATGAGCGGGCCCGGCGTCGCCCGGATGCAACTGCCAGCACTCGCCCTTCGACAGGCTCGGGGCGAACGGTGGTACCGGTATTGGCGCAAACGGTGCGGCCGGTGTTGACGTGAACGGTGGTGCACGCTGTCGCCGGGCGGATGTGGCGACGGGATTGAGAGCCCGTTCGTCCTGAGCCCGTCGAAGGATGAACGGGCCCGGCATCGCCCGGATGCAAGTGCCAGCACTCGCCCTTCGACAGGCTCAGGGCGAACGGTGGTGGCCGGTGTTGGCGCGAGCGGTGCGGCCGGTGCTGACGCGAGCGGTGGTGCACACTGTCGCCGGGCGGATGTGGCGGCGGGATTGAGAGCCCGTTCGTCCTGAGCCTGTCGAAGGATGAACGGGCCGGCACGGCCTCATCGACAGCGCCCTCGTTTGACCACAAACCGAGTGACTTGGCGCGAAAGCTATCGCCCGGTTTAAAGGGATGCGCGCAACGCCGTGCGTGCCGCCACTACGGCACGCGTTCGACCCGTACCCAGAGCGCGTAATCCACGCCCTGTTGCTGATTGTCGCTGGCGTGGCCTTGCGACATCGTGCCGCCAACGGGGATCCATTCTCCCAGCTGGCCGCTCAGATTGACCGTGGTGCTGTGCGTGGCGATTGGCGATCCGTCGTTGCCGGCGGGGGATTGCAAACGCGCATTGAGCGCGAGGTCCACGGTGTTGCCATGCACCTCGGGCGTGACATAAAACCCGGAGGAGGTCGTTTGATAGCTCATCCCCACCTGCGCCGAGGGACCGTCAGCCGTTGAGGTGTAACCCAGCACGACGGGCGTGGGGCTGATTTGCCCGATGTCGATGAATGCGGATTGGCCATCCAGCGTGAGCAGGCTTTGCATGAGCTTGCGGCCTTGGTCGCTGCGGGTGCTTACCACTTCGGCTTCCAGCGCCAGCGATGAGGCTTCCGCCGCATTGCCCTCCACGCGATAGCTCACCCTGCCGCCGCTGGACGCCTCACTGCGCGATTGGCTGACAGAGATCCGCAGGCGACTCGCGGGCTGATCGAGGGCCTCCAGCGCGGCCCGGATCTCTGCCAGATTGTCGGCCGTGGTGCGGACAATGAGTTGGTTGCGATCCCCGGTGAGCGTGCCGTCGGGGGCGAGCAGCGGCTGCAACTGGGGCAGGACGTCGCGCACCATGCGGTGCTGCAGGGCGATGATTTCCAGCTTGCGTTCGGTCGCAGTGACCAATGCACTGACACAAGCCAGCAGGATGCCAGCCACCAACGTCCGGCGTTTCATAGCTGCAAGCGCCGAAGGTTAGGGTCCGCCACCGCGCGGCTCCAGAGTTCGTCAAAGCGTTGAACGAGATGGCCGGCTTCGCGGACATCGTAAAAATCGACCGTGGACTCGTAGCGGTCGCTGAATTCTCGATACAGGTAACCCATCCCGTCCGCCTGCAGCCAGGCCGCGTTAAACCGCCGGTTGGGCAAGCCCTGAACCCGCATCTCGATAAAGCCCGAGAAGGTTTGGGCGAGTTCGATCAAGCGGTGACTGCGGGCCACTGCCGGGGCGGGGTCCAGCACCAGAATGCGTACCCGGGCATGGGGACTCCCGAGCACCAGGCGGCGCACCGCGCCAAGAAACGCAGCCTGATCAAACAAGGGCGCGTCGAGATGCCGGCTCACGATGTCCAGCGTTCGCGTGGCCTGGGCCGCGAGCAGCTGAACGGCGTCGCGGACTTCCTCGCTGCGGTCCAGTTCGAAGGCGCCCGCGCTGACGCCCAGTTGCAGATCTGCTGGCAGCGCCATTGGCGACTCTCAAATCCCCCGCGCCAGACCGGCGGCGGCACCGATGTAGCTGGCCGGCGTCATCGCGGCAAGGCGCGCGCGTTCGGCTTCGGGAATGGCGAGCGTGCTGATGAACTGCTGGAGCGACTCGCGGTCGATCCGCCGGCCGCGGGTGAGTGCTTTGAGCGCCTCATACGAATCCGCAATGCCGTAGCGGCGCATGACGGTTTGAATCGGCTCGGCGAGCACTTCCCAGGCGTCATCCAAATCGGCGGCGAGGCGGGTGGCGTCGAGTTCCAGCTTGCCGATGCCCCGGCTACAGGAATTCAGCGCGAGCAGGCAGTGGCCAATGCCTACGCCCAGATTACGCAGCACGGTGGAGTCGGTCAGGTCGCGCTGCCAGCGCGAAATCGGCAGCTTGCTGGCAAGATGGTCCAGCACGGCGTTGGCCATCCCGAAATTGCCTTCGGCATTTTCGAAGTCGATGGGATTGACCTTGTGCGGCATGGTCGACGAACCGACCTCGTTCTCAACCCGACGCTGCCGGAAATAGCCGAGAGACACATAGCCCCAGGTATCGCGGCAGTAATCGATGAGGATGGTGTTGAGTCTGGCGATGGCGTTGAAGAGTTCTGCCAGCCAGTCGTGCGGCTCGATCTGGGTGGTGTAGGGGTTCCATTTAAGGCTCAGTCGCTGCACAAAGCGCGCATTGAGCGCGGCCCAGTCGTGCTCGGGGTAGGCGGCCAGATGCGCGTTGAAATTGCCCACCGCGCCGTTGAATTTGCCCAGAATTTCGCACGCCGCAATTTGCTCTCGCTGGCGCTTGATGCGATAGACGACGTTGGCGATTTCCTTGCCCATGGTGGTGGGCGTTGCTGCCTGACCATGGGTGCGCGCCAACATTGGCACCGCGGCGTGCTCGCGGGCCAGCGCGCTGAGGGCGTCTTCTATTCCTTGCACCGCGGGCAACAGCAGATTGCGCCGGACATCGTGCAGCATCAGGCCGTAGGCCAGATTGTTGATGTCCTCCGAGGTGCAGGCGAAATGGAGGAACGGAATAGCGCGGCTTAAGCCCGGGCTGGTCTCGCAGCGTTCGCGGAGCAGATATTCCACCGCTTTGACATCGTGATTGGTGGTGCGCTCGATTTCCTTCACGCGCTCGGCGCTGGTCAGATCAAAATCGTCCACGATGCTGTTGAGCACGGCGTGCTCGGCGGCGGTGAGGCCGGTCAGTTCAGGCAGTCGGGCTTCATCGGCCAGAAACTGCAGCCAACGCACCTCGATGAGGACGCGGTAGCGGATGAGGCCAAACTCACTGCAATAAGGGCGGAGTGCGGCGCTGCTGCGCGCATAGCGCCCGTCAAGCGGCGTGACAGCGGTGAGTTCGGATAAGGGCATGGGTTCGGTGGCGCGCATGGGATTCATCATTAAGTTAGGAAGCAGGGAAGGCGGTGCCTACCTTAAGGGGCAGGTTTGCAAGGCGCAAATGCGCGCGACCGAGATTTGATCCAACGGGGTCGCGATCGCCTGTTAGAATGCCGGCCCCAACGATTTTCAGGTCTCTTTGGCATCGTGCAGAAATCTCCTCTCGCGCAACGCTTTCGCGGTTTCCTCCCGGTAGTGATCGATATCGAAACCGGGGGTTTCAACTGCGAAACCGATGCCCTGCTCGAAATTGCCGCCGTGCTGGTGGATGTCGACCCGGCCGAGGGCTGGAAGCGCGTGGCCACCATCGGCCATCACGTCAAACCGTTTGAAGGGGCGCGACTGGAAGAGGCAGCCCTGCGCTTCAACAAAATTGATCCCTGGCACCCGTTCCGTCTGGCGGTGAGCGAAGCGCACGCGCTCGATAACATTTTTGAACGCGTGCGCAAGATGGTGCAGGACCATGGTTGCTCGCGCGCCATTCTGGTTGGCCACAATCCCGCGTTTGATTTGTCGTTTCTGAAAGCCGCCGTCGAGCGCTGCAAGACCAAACGCAATCCGTTTCACGCCTTCAGCACTTTTGACACCGCCTCGCTGGCCGGACTGGCCTACGGCCAAACCGTGCTGGCCCGTGCGGTCGCCGCTGCCGGGATCCCCTGGCAGGCAGAGGAAGCCCACTCGGCGGTGTACGACGCCGAGAAAACCGCTGACCTGTTCTGCGCGATCGTTAACCGCTGGGATAGCGTCAAGTCCGGGCCCGAATTAGCCCCCGACCTCGAGGGCTAGCCCCCGGCGATCTTGTCCCGCCAGCGCTGGGCGGTTTCTCCCAGTTCGTATTCGTTGATGGTCTGCAAAACGCCTTCGCGGACCACGCGACGTCCCGCGACCCACACATCCGTCACCTGATCCCGATGCCCTGCGTACACGATTTGCGAGATCGGGTCGTACACGGGCTGGGCGCGCAGGTCGCCCAGATTGAAAGCCACGATGTCGGCGCTCTTGCCGGCCGTGAGCGAACCAATGTCGGCGTCGAGTCCGAGCGCGCGCGCGCCGTTCAGAGTCGCCATTTTCAGCACTTCGTGCGCAGGTGCCGCGCAGGGGTCGCTGGCCACCGCTTTGGCCAGCAGTGCCGCAGTGCGCATTTCGCCCAGCATATCGAGGTCGTTGTTGCTCGCCGCGCCGTCGGTGCCCAGCGCGCAGTTGATGCCGGCCGCGAGCAGGCGTCCCAGCGGACAAAAGCCGCTGGCCAATTTCAGATTAGATTCCGGGCAGTGCACGACGCTGAGCCCGGTTTCGGCGATGCGGGCAATTTCGGGATCCGTGAGTTGTGTCATGTGGACGGCCGCCATGCGATGGGACAAAAGCCCCAGCCGGTCGAGGCGCGCCAGCGGTCGTTCGCCGTGGGCGGCCAGCGCCTCCGCAACTTCGTGGGCGGTTTCGTGGATGTGCATGTGGATGGGCACATCGAGTTCTTCGGCCAGGGTCGCGATTTCCGCTAGCGCGGCGTCGTCCACCGTGTAGGGCGCATGGGGCGCGAAGGTGGTTTTGATCAGCGGATGGCTGCGATAGCGGTCATGCACCGCCTGACCGTTTGCCAAGTATTCCCGCGTGCTACGGGCCCACGCGGTGGGGAATCCAATCACGATCATGCCGACCACCGCGCGAATGCCCGCTTCGGCGGCGGCGGCGGCGGTTTCATCGGGAAAGAAATACATATCATTGAAGCAGGTCGTGCCGCCTCTCAACATTTCTGCGGCGGCGAGTCGGCTGCCATCGCGCACGAACTCACGATCCGCCCAGCGCGCCTCGGCGGGCCAGATGTGTTCTTCCAGCCAGGTTTTAAGCGGCAGGTCATCTGCAATGCCGCGCAGGAGTGACATCGCCGCGTGGCAGTGCGCGTTCACGAGGCCCGGGAGCAAGGCGTGCTGCGGCAGCGTGACTTCGGCCGGCGCGGTGAAATCGCGCTTGGCCATCAGGGTCGGGAGGATGGCGACGATGCGACCTTCCCGAATGACCAGACTGTGGTCGGTCAGGACTTCGCGGGCGGGTTCGACAGGAATAATCCAGCGGGCGTGGATAAGTTGGTCGGCTTGCGGCACGGCTCGATTCCAGACTGTTGAAGGGTAGTGAGGGCAGCGCGCGCGTCTGCGCGAGCAGACCGGGCACCGGATTATCTGGGGTCGTAAGGTACCATACGGCTTTCATCCCGCAGCAGAGCCGAGCACCGTGAATCCCAGCGACATTAATCCCCTGAAGTGGCAGGACGACGCCCTCGTTCTCATTGACCAACGCGTGCTGCCTGGCGAAGAAATCTGGACTCAAAACCGAACGGTCGCCGAGGTGGTCAGCGCGATTCGGGACATGGTGGTGCGCGGCGCACCTGCCATCGGCATCGCGGGCGCCTACGGCATGGTGTTCGCCGCCGACGCGGCCTGGCAGCGGGCTGGCGCTGATTGGCGCAAGGCCTGGTTGGCCGACGTTGACGCCTTGCGTCATGCCCGACCAACGGCAGTCAATCTGGCGTGGGCGATAGACGTCATGCTTGAGTGTTCGGCCCGTATCGAAGGCGCCCCGCGCGACGCCATGCTGGCCGAAGCCATCCGCATTCATACCGAAGACCTTGCTGCCAATCACCGCATGGGGGCACTGGGGGCCGCCTTGATTGAGCCCGGTGTGCGCGTGATGACCCACTGCAACGCGGGCGCGTTGGCGACGGCGGGGCACGGCACCGCGCTCGGCGTGATTCGTGACGCCTATGCCGCGGGTCGAATCGTGGAAGTGTTTGCGACTGAAACCCGGCCCTGGCTGCAGGGCGCGCGACTCACTTCCTGGGAATTGTCGCGTTCAGGAATACCGGTGCGGTTGATTACCGACGGCAGCGCCGCGCACGTGATGCGCACGCAGGACGTGCGCTGGGTGATCGTGGGCGCGGACCGCGTGGCCGCGAACGGGGACGTCGCCAATAAAATTGGAACTTATTCGCTGGCTATCGCGGCCAAAGCGCATGGCGCCAAGGTGATGGTGGTGGCGCCGCGATCCACTGTCGATCTCGCCACGGCAACCGGCGACGACATTGAGATTGAAGAGCGCACCGGCGACGAAATTACGACCATCGGCGGGCGCCGCTACGCGCCAGAATCGGTCACCGCTTTTAACCCGGTATTTGACGTGACACCGGCACATTTGATCGATGCGCTGGTGACTGAAGTGGGTGTCGTTCACCGCCCGGATCGCGAAGGACTAGCCCGCTTGCTTACCCCCTGAATTGGGCGTGTCTTACGGGTTTAGCCAGCACTCTTGCCGTGTTACACTCCGGCTCTGATCGGGGAGTGTTCTTTGTCTTCAAATTTAATAACTTATGAAGTGATTGATGGTTGACTTCGCGCGCCAGCTATTTCCGGTAAATATCGAAGACGAAATGCGGCAGTCCTATATGGACTACGCAATGAGCGTAATCGTCGGCCGCGCCCTGCCGGATGCGCGCGACGGACTCAAGCCCGTTCATCGCCGCGTGCTCTACGCCATGCACGAGGCGAACATCGCCTGGAACCGCCCCTATGTGAAGTGCGCCCGCGTCGTCGGCGAGGTGATGGGTAAATTTCACCCACACGGCGACAACGCTATTTACGACACACTGGTCCGCATGGCGCAGGATTTCTCGCTGCGCTACACGCTGATCGATGGCCAAGGTAACTTTGGCTCGGTCGACGGCGACGCCGCCGCCGCGATGCGTTACACCGAATGCCGCCTCGACCGCATCGCCTCCGAACTGCTCTCCGACATCGACCGTGAAACCGTCGATTTTGTCCCGAACTATGACGGCAAAGAAAACGAACCCACGGTGCTGCCGGCGCGGATTCCGAATCTGCTGATCAATGGCTCAGACGGCATCGCCGTCGGCATGGCCACCAAGATCCCGCCGCACAATATTGGCGAAGTGGTCGATGCCTGTATCGCACTCATCGACGACCCCGACCTCGACCTCGATGCGCTGATCAAAATTATTCCCGGACCGGACTTCCCCACCGCCGGCATCATCAACGGCGCGGCCGGCATGCGGGACGCCTATCGCACCGGCCGCGGTAGTCTCCACGTGCGGGCGAAGGCAGAGATCGAAAATCCGGACAGCGATACGCCGTCTATCGTGGTCACGGAACTGCCGTATCAAACTAACAAAGCCACGCTGATTGAAAAAATCGCGGAGCTGGTGAAAGAAAAGCGGCTGACGGGCATCCGCGAGCTACGTGATGAGTCCGACAAGGACGGCATGCGTATTGTCTTCGACCTCAAGCGCGGCGAATCGGCCGAGGTCCTGCTCAATAATCTCTACCAACAGACCCGGATGGAGTCTGCCTACCACATCAATATTGTGGCGCTGGTAGACGGCCAACCCCGCACACTCGACCTGCGGACCCTGCTCGATTGCTTCCTCAGCCATCGGCGCGAGGTGGTCACCCGCCGCACCCTGTTTGATTTGCGCAAAGCCCGTGAGCGCGCCCACATTCTGGAAGGCTTTGCGGTTGCGCTGGCCAACATCGACGAAATCATTGCCACCATCAAAGCCTCGCCTTCGCCGGCCGAGGCACGCACCGCGCTGATGGCGCGTGCGTGGCCGCCGGGCGTCGTGCTGACGATGCTGGACCGCGCCGGTGCGCAAGCCTCGCTGCCCGAAGATTTGCCGCCAGACTGCGGCCTGCAGGCGGATGGCTACCGACTCTCCGAACGGCAGGCCAAAGAAATCCTCGATATGCGTCTGCAGCGCCTGACCGCGCTGGAACAAGACAAGATTCTCGAGGAATACCGCGAGTTGCTCGCCCGCATTGACGACCTGCTCGACATCCTCGCCCGCCCCGAGCGCCTGATGGCGGTAATTCGCGAGGAATTAGTCGAAATCCGTGAGCATTACACCGATGCGCGCCGGACCCGGATCGACCTCGACCACGAAGATCTTTCTACTGAGGACCTGATCGCGCACGAACTGATGGTGGTGACGCTCTCGCATGCGGGCTACATCAAGTCGCAGCCCCTGTCGGCCTACAAGACCCAGCATCGCGGCGGTCGGGGCATTGCCGCTGCCGCGACGCGTGACGAAGACTTCGTCGAGAAATTATTCGTCGCCAATACCCACGACACGCTGCTGTGTTTCAGCAATCGAGGTCGGGTCTATTGGCTGAAAGTCTACAAAGTGCCGCAGGCCAGCCGCACCGCGCGCGGTCGCCCGCTCGTGAACATTTTGCCCTTGGTGGAGGGCGAGCGAATTACCGCCATCCTGCCCATCAAGGAATTCGTTGACGACCGTTTTGTCTTCATGGCGACGCGCTTCGGTACGGTCAAGAAAACGCCCCTGCGGGATTATTCCAATCCCCGTCCGTCCGGCATCATCGCGGTCGATTTGGCCGACGAAGATAGCCTCGTCGGCGTGAGCCTCACCGACGGTGTGCGCGACATCATGCTGTTCAGCTCCAGCGGGAAAGCAGTCCGTTTTGAAGAAGCTGAAGTGCGTCCGATGGGTCGTAACGCGCACGGCGTGCGCGGCATCCGTCTCGCCGAAGGCCACGAACTCATCGCCCTCATTCCGGTCGACCCCGAATATCAGGTCCTTGTCGCGACCCAGAATGGCTACGGCAAGCGCACGCCGGTGGAAGACTTCCCGCGGCACGGGCGCGGTGGTCAGGGCGTTATCGCCATGCAGACCACGGCGCGTAACGGCAACCTCATCGCCGCTGTCTCGGTAAAGTCCGGCGACGAAATCATGCTTATCAGCGACGGCGGCACGCTGGTCCGCACGCCGGTGAACGAGGTTTCCGTGATTGGCCGCAACACTCAGGGTGTGCGACTGAT